>CAZKTR010000160.1:0-7398 GCA_964555525.1 uncultured Pirellulaceae bacterium | reverse complement strand
CCACTTTTCGGCTCGTTTTACTAAGCGAAACAAGGCCTTGTTGTTAACCGTTTTGGTCAACTTCGTTTTGCACTTTTTTTGTTTGACCCAACTGATGCCGATGCGAGAATCCGAGTAAATCGCTCGCTGAGCACCGGGGCCGTTTTGCAACAAAGCCAATGCGTGAACGATGGCCAAGAATTCTCCAATGTTAACTGTCCCTTCGGCCATGGGGCCGACGTGAAACAAATCGATATCGGACTCCAAATCGACTCCTTGGTATTCGAGCGGTCCCGGGTTGCCTTTGCAAGCGGCATCGACGGCGATGGCTGTCATGTCCACGCCCATCTCGACTAATTCCTCGCGGGATCGTTTAGGCGTCTTGGATTTCTTTGGTCCTTTTCCATAGTGCATGTCCGCTGGTTCTTTGAACGCTTCCTCTGCGGCTTTTGCAGTCGAAAACGATTTGTACTTGGCGCCCGAAAATCCGGCGATCTGTGAGTTGGCTTCATCCCAGCTCGAATAGATGCCAGGCTTGTGTCCCGCCCAGACAACATAAAACTTTTTCTTCTTGGCCAAAGCGATTCAACTTCTTGATTGTGGAAATTTAAAGGGAAAGGGACTGAGTCGGTTACTATTCTAAAGGTTTATCCACGATTAAGTGAATAGTTCGTAGTACCTTTAGGGAGCGTCCCGCTTAATGACTAAGCCCGCCGCCTAAAGTCGGTATTTTAGGACCAAGGGTCTGGCAGTTTTCCTAGCCCAGCCTAAGAATCGAAGATTCGCAGGGCTGGGTTTGGTCGGCGCCCGCGTACAAGAGGCCCAAAGGGCTGGCCGTTTGTTACGCAGGTTCGTCTAACGGTCAGGCCGTTGGCCCTTGGAACCATTTGGCAATGATCTACCCAGCCCTACGGAACTTGCAGTTCCTTAGGCTGGGCTAGGCAAACTGTTAGCCCCTTGGGCCGATAAACAACCAAAGGTTGTTGTGAGATCATTCCGCCTTTAGCCGGATGCTCCCTAAAGGCGGATTTTCGACTACGAACTAGCATTGAGTAGGCTACAAACAAGTTCCACTTACTGGTAGATCACCTGAAAATGAACATGCTTGCCATCGTGCCGAGGCCTGCAAAGCTTAGCGCAACGCCTATGAAGACGGTTTCCTTTTGCCCAAAAATAGTTTTGGAGCACAGTTGAGCGATTGCTTCGATGCCGCCCACCGCGATGCCAGCACCTCCAGCGATTGCAGCGATGACGTGCAGTAGCATAGCGAACATAGTCACAACCACGGATCCCGTTGTGAATTCCTCAAAGCAGTAAGGTAAACCGTAAGCAACGATGGTTCCGCCAGCCGAGATGATGCCCATCCACAGGCATTCGTTTGAACGGCTAATTTGGTTTGCTTCTTGTTGATTGGCTGGCGACTTTGGAGTCGCAAACGGGTTTTGAGTTTCAACGTTTTCCATGTCGATCGCGTTGGTGGGTGGAATGTGGGCGAGGGCGCGTCGCAGGAAACGTATGTCAAAAGAAATGAGCGATCACCGATTTAGCCTTTAGTTGATATAAAACTAAGTCAAGGCGCGACCGATTAGACGGTTTGCAACGATCTGTAGATTGTTTTTCTCTGGGGATTCCGAGTCTGACGGAGTGTTCCGTTTCGTTTGAAGTTGCGATCGCCCCATTTGGGGCTTTCAGGGTTTTATATAACTGTCGCTTTACCCATGTGTGCTACTTGTGGCCGTTCGCGCTAGCATCGGGCCTTACGAGAATGTCGCTTAACCTAGCAACGCCCGAACCAAAACCTGGCGCAAGGCCCGACGCTAGCGCGTTCGGCTCACAGCGAGTGAAGGCCCGACGCTAGTGCCTGCGCAAAAAACGAAAATTTGATTTTGCACTCGCAAACTGCTAAACTTAGCGTGGTAGTCGATGTGTTCCAAAGGTTTTTTCTGAAAGGTTTTTTATTCCACTCGGATTCATTCATTCTTTTATAAGAAGGAGATTCCGATGGAACACGAGTTCTACAGAAGTAGTTTTACGTCAGGGCGGAGGGGCGTTCCCTCAATCTTTGCTTGGGTCGCAATGCTGCTGTTTTCGTTTTCGCCGTACGGTTCGCAAGATCCGGGTGTCAATGAAAAAACGGCAGCACACGATTCAAACGCGAGTTCGACGGTAAGTGGTTTTCAGGAAATCAAATCCGAAACTGGCTACCGTGATCCTCAGCGTTACAGCAAGGGCGAACCTGAAACGTTGCTCAAATGGCTTTTGATTGGTTCTGGAGTATGGTGCTTAATCGTTATTTTTCTATTTGCATTATTTCATAAATCTTCAGTTGACCGGAATTGGGTCAGAGAGCGATCAGAACAAGATGACTTTGAAAGTTAACTTGTGATCAACTTAGTCACTTTTTGGAAAGGCTCTTTCGTTTGAAAGGGCCTTTTTTATTGTGAGTGGCTGGTTCGTATCTGCGTTTAAAACTGCAGGTCGCGTAATTCGTCGGTGTACAGTTTTTGATGGCGCATTTGCGCGTCAGTCCATGATGATGGGAAGTCATATTCCTCAAAAACAACTTCTTGGATCGCCGTTCTAACTTGCAACGCGCATTTTTCCGGTGGGACTCGACCAACCCCTGTTCCTAATCCAGGAAACGCGATTGATTTCAGGGTATTCGAAATTGGTTGGCCGGCCAGTTTTCCATGCCCAAACTGGCCGTGTTTGGCTAGTAGTAGTGCTGCCCGTGCGGCAAGGTACGGATTGACGGTGTCGGCGAGTACCATCGGCACACGCATTGTTGGTGCGGCGATCAAGTAGGGAATGTTTGAGTCGTTGGTTTCAACAATTTCAGCTTGGCCCACTAGTAGTTCACCGTGATGGATGTGTTTGATTTGATTTTGCAGCTGTTGTTGTACGTGCCATCCGAAGTGTTGGCTGTAGACCATATCGATACCACCGTCCATGAACCCAAAACTGTTTGCTGGGCTTACCACCGCATCGACTTTTAGATCAAGAATATTGCCACGATGAATCTCGATTCCTTTTAGGGCTCCGCAGTGAGTTTCCCAAGCCTTGGCAAGCGGTTCGTAGATCGAGCAGAGAGTGATTTGCATTTTGATTCTTTGTCAAAAGTCGATGTGCGGGCGGCCTGATTGTTGACGAAGAATTAATTGCACTCCGAAACACGACTACCGGTTCGTCGGCAAAATCGATGGATAACGAAAATGGGGCTTCGCCTGCCAAAGCAGGCTGAAGCCCCATAAGTCTCTTTAATTTTCAGTCTTTTTTACTGGGCTTTTTTTGCTGCTTTTCTTGCCTCAATTTTCCACTTTGTGAGATCTGAAAACGGAGGCATGGTGCCGTCATTTACGGATTTCGAAAAACGCTCATAAGGTGTTACCAATGCTTCGTTACCTTTGGAAAAAGCCTTGGCTCGATCGATCAATTTGTCAGCCGTGGTGGTGGCGTTTTCTTTTTCACCGATTTTCCATTGAAGAACACTCAGGCAAGCAAAGTGGTTTGGTCCAACATACTCACTGCTGTCCACGTAGTCTGAATAGGAATGGGTGAGCGCTTTTTCGAAGTCCGTCGCGTAGGTGCGACCACTACCTCTGGCCAACCGCATGCTGTTCATTGATACGAAACTGTCTTTTGCCCAGTTTGAAGGCATTTCGTTAAGCGCTGTGACTGCGTCGGCCCATTGCTCCTTGAGAATCAAAACCCAAAGTTCTTCCGTGAGGATTTCAGGGTTTTCTGGATCGATGACTTTTAGCTTTGCGATGTTTGCTTCCATCGTTTCAGTGTCTTTTCCACGACGCGCAGATCTGATGTTTTGAAGCAGGTTTGCGATTTTCGCTGCGTGAATTTGAGCGGCCAAAATCTCGGCAGCAGCTTTTTCCGCGCCTTCGTCTCCGGCAAGCATTGTCTCGACCAATTCGTTGGTGAGCCGCGAAGCCAGTGTTGAGGCTAAGAGTTTTCCGTTCCTTACGATGAACGCATGAGGAATCCCCTTGGCTCCCGCGGGCTTCATCCATTCTCTTTCGAAAGGTCCGCCCTTGCCGGTAAAGGCGACCGGGTAGGCCATGTCGTCACCCTTTTCTTTGACGAATTCTACGCATTCTTCCTTGTCATTTTCGTAGACGCTCATGCCATAGATTCGCAAGCCCTTGTCGTAGTACTTTTTGTGGAGATCGTTGACATGGGGAATCATTCCGATGCAAGGCCCGCACTTAGTCGACCAGCACTCAAAGATGTAGACTTTTCCAGTTTCAAAAGATTCTGGCGCCTCGCCCTTAATCCACTCAGCTTGAATGACGGAGGAAAGACTGACTTCAGAACCAGGTACAAGAGTTCGGCCCTCCCAGGCCTTTGGTGTTTCCGGTGTCGCCTCAGACTTTTGGGCTGGCGTTTTACTGGCCTCAGTTTTTTCCGCGGGCTTAGTGCCTGAAGCTGGCTCCTGACCAGTGACCTGCGTTGGGGTTGTGAAGCTGGCAATGGATGCCGCGACGAGTCCAACAGTAAATAGTTTTGCGAGTTTCATTAAATTTGCCTAATAAAGTTTGGGCGAGTGGTCGGTGGTTCAATAGTGCATAAGACTAGGTCGTTATGTCTACTAGATTGTAGCTTCTAGCCAAGGATTTGCACTGACAAATAGATAATCCTTTCATATCAGTGTCAATAGTTGGCTACGTCTTACTAGCTTGTTGCGGTAAAGACGGATTCGAGGTTTGTAACGTAGGCTACTCGGAAGGCTATTCACTTGCGTGCTGGCGACCGGTTAGTTAGCTAATGAACCGTTCGCGTTGGAAAATGTGTTGCCTTCCGAAACGCCGTCAAAGTTAAACCCGGCGATTTACCGTCGTAGGCCGCGCATGGAGACGATCGCGGCGGGAACGTACAGTAAGGCCGGAGCCCAAGCAGCAAGAGCCGCGGGGTGGATCAAACTGGATGCCCCCAACGAGTTGCAAACTACCACGGTCAGCTGCACCAAGCCAACAATGCCAAAGCATATCCCCGCACTTACGAAAACGTTACGCTCGATACCGCCGATCACCATTGGCAAACCCAATAGTAACAGCGTCAAATCTAAGATCGGACGGATTAGCCGAGCATGAATGTTGACGTATTCGCTGCCAGTGGACCAGCGTTTGGGTTTGTTCGCCGACGCAATTAACCCGGCCGTCGATTGATACTGTTCTTGTTGTTTTCCGTAAACGATCTGGTCTTTGGAAAAATCGCAACGCACAAATAGCTGTCTCTCTGTGAGCCAGTGATGGTTAGCCGGAGTGTATACGGTAAGCTGACCGTTTGCGTTTTGAATGGATGGCGACAGCGATTCCATGTTGCTGGTTACGGCATCCAACATGATTCCTGCCGGACGCCAATGGGTCGCTGCTCTAAGGAATCCTGATTCTGCTCGTAGCGGGGCTGTCGCGGGGGTGACGCTGGGGGGAAGTTCTACTTGGATGTTTGAGATACGTTGGTCAGCAAAGTGAAAGCGGTCGCCTTGAATGGTAATGTTGTTGGCATCGGTCTGTGGCGACATATCGGTTTTACCCGTATCCCCCCAACTCTGCGGAGTGCGGACCAACTGTGTTTTAAGGCGCGGAATCAAGAACTCGCGGTTGGCGATCGTCAGGCCAATGAGGATAATTGAGAGCATAAAGATCGGTCGCAAAATGCGTAACTTTGTCAACCCGGCGGCTTCCATCGCCGTCATTTCTCGTCGGCGTTTCAGCAGGCTGACCGCGAAGACGGCTGAGATCAAAATCAAAACACCGGTCGATTTGTCGTATATATCCGCGACTCGGGGCAAGTAGAACTCTTGAAAGACAGCCAGCCAACCAACTTTTTCGGCGATCAAGTTGAGTTCGTCGAGGTTACTGAACAGATGTACGACGGTATATAGTCCTGCAAAGCTTAAAAAGCAAATCAGGAAGGTACTTAGAAAGACCGAGCAAAGGTAGCGATCGACGATCGTCATGTAGAATTTGAAGGTGGTTGATGTTGTATGAAATGGCGTGGGGCTGCCTATTGTAGTTTTTTTGATCCGTTCCTCCGACGCCAGTTTTTTTGACCAAAACTAGCGATTGTGCCACCCAAAGGTTAAAACAAGCGTACAAGGCTGCCGTTGGAAGGCCGTATGGAGAAAGGAAACCGGAATGACGAACAAACTGGTGGCATCGATGCTGTCCGCGCTTTTCCCCGATCAGTGTACGGGGTGCGAAGGGCCTTTGTTCGCCGAAGATTCGCAGCGGATTGCCGCGGTGGATCGTTTTACAATACCACTTCAGGCTAACTTGGCCGCGAATCAACGGCGGTGGTGTGCTGGTTGCTGGGCTGAGCTTGGGTTGGTGGGTCGATTGCAATGCGAGTTTTGTGCGGCAGAGATTCGGGCGGTGAACCCGTTGGGCGAAGGCTGCCCGTTGTGCTTGAGTGCCGATCTTCGATTTGATCAAGCGGTTTGTTTGGGGAACTATACCGGGCTGCTGCGAGACTTGGTTGTACGTATGAAGAATCAACGCGACGATCATTTAGCGGTTCGCTTTGGGCAGTTGCTAGCTACGAAGGTTTCCAGCCATGGTTTTTTTGAAACCGTGGATCTGGTCGTGCCCGTGCCGACTCATTGGAGCCGGCGGTTAACGCGAGGGTTTTGTGCGGCCGAAATTTTAGCGGAGTCAGTGGCTGAACGAGCCGGAGTGTGCTCGTCGCGTCGGTTGGTGCGGATGAGTCGGTCGACGGAAAAGCAAGGCAAGCTGTCGATCGCCAAACGCCGCAAGAATATGGTGGGGGCGTTTGAGTTGGCGGCCAAAGCGGATGTTGCAGGAAAGGTTGTGTTGCTGGTCGATGACGTGATGACTTCCGGGGCAACGGCCAGTGAGTTGGCTAAGTGCTTGAAGCGGGCCAAGGCCAAAGCGGTTTATGTTGCCGTGGTGTCGCGAGGAGCGGGGGTGATTTAGTTTTGATGGATGCACTTGCTTCCGCGGCGAGCTTGTATTTGTGATCAATACGGCTCGATGAATCACTGGTTTGCAATTACAATCCGGGCTTCATTTTTGATTGATCAAACCGCTTGAAGTTTTATGTCTCAGCCAATCCGCCTTGGAACTCGTGCTAGTAAGCTCGCCCTGACTCAGAGCAATTGGGTGAAATCCCAGTTGGAGTCTCACGGCCATGCAGTGGAGTTAATCGAGATCAAAACCGAAGGCGATATCAAAACGGGGCCGCTGGCCCAGATTGGTGGACAAGGTTTGTTTACCAAGCGATTGCAAATTGCGTTGGTCGAAAAAGAAGTCGATCTCGCGGTTCACAGTATGAAGGATCTGCCAACCGAAGATCACGCGGACTTAATGATCGCGTCGGTGCCCGAGCGAGAGAATACTTCGGATGCTCTGATTTGTCGTGACGGGATTGAGGATTTTCAATCGTTGC
>CAZKTR010000159.1:0-7468 GCA_964555525.1 uncultured Pirellulaceae bacterium | reverse complement strand
ACCCATGGCTACAACATGTCACCCCATTCGGGGTTAAAGTGAGTGCCATTAGGCTCTCGCCGGCTTCTGTCAGCCGACCCCTTCGGGATTTCTTGTTTTCGTGCTCGGCGAGTACTAGATCAATTCTGTGATCAGTTTGCCACTGTTGGCGATTTTCATCGGGCGACCGTTGAGGCTAGTGAAGGTGGTTTCTAGTGAGATGCCCAGTGAACTACAGACCGTTGCCATCAGGTCTTCGGAGGTGTACGAGTTACCTTCGACACGCGTTCCGTCTTCGTTGGTTTTCCCCACTGCGATTCCGGAGTTCATTCCAGCGCCACCGACAACCGCACTCCAACTTCGTGCCCAGTGGTCGCGGCCGGCGTTACCATTGATGCGAGGCGTGCGGCTAAATTCCCCCATCCAGATCACCGCAACGTCGTCAAGCATTTTACGCTGGGCCAAGTCTTCCATCAAAGCACTCATGCCTCGATCAAGCGTTGGCAGGCGGTTGTCTTGCAATGTTGGGAAGATGTTTTGGTGGTTGTCCCAACCGCCGAAGTTGACTTCGACAAACGGAACGCCTGTTTCGACTAAGCGACGAGCCATCAAGCAGCCGCGGCCAAAGTTGTTTTTTCCGTACCGCTCTTGGACAGATTCAGGTTCCTTGTTGACTTTGAAAGAATCCATTTGCTTGCTGGTCATCAAGTCCAACGTCTTGCCGAGCACTTTAGCGTGTTCGCTGGCAGCTAAGCCTCGTTGGTCGTCGATGAAACCTGTCTCCATCATTCGCAGGGCTTGCATGCGCTGAGTCAAACGAGCGGGTTCGATGCCCATGTTGAGGTTTGCGACTTGGCCGTTGGGGTTGACCGAGAACGGTGACCAAGCCATCCCGAGAAAGCCGGGGCCTTGGCTGCCGCCACCGACGGTGACGAATGGTGGAATCTCGAGATCGGGGCGGGTGTCAGCCAGTTCATGGGCGATCACCGAACCGTAGCCAGGGTGAACAATGTTTGGATTAGGGACATAGCCGGTGTGCATGTAATAGCGACCGCGTGTGTGATCGGCTTCGCGAGTGCTCATGTTGCGAACGATCGACATCTTGTCCATGTTCTTGGCCATCATCGGCATGTGCTCACAGATTTGCAAGTCGCCGTTGGTCGAAATTGGCTTGAAAGGACCACCCGTACTCGAACCGGGCTTGAGATCCCAGATGTCGATGGTCGATGGGCCGCCGCCCATCCACAACAAAATCGCAGCTTTGTGGTTTTTCTTCAAAGTCGCGGCGTTGGCATGAAGCGTCTGGCCCATCGCGATCGCACTGCCGGTCAACGCAGTGGCACCGGCAAGGTGCTTCATGAAGTGACGTCGGTTCATACCGGTAGGGGTTTGAAAGTTCATGTCCGTTTCCCTGTCGTTTAATCGAATCGATAGTTCTGATGAATTTAGTAGTTTGTAACACCGGCTTTAGCCGCAAGGTGGCGACGGTGCTTCCAGCCGGTCTTACGCGCCTGCTAGTCGGGTCACTAATGGTTGAAAATAAACTCGTTAGTGTTTAGTAAAACCCAGCTAACATCTTTCAACGCTTCTTTCTGGTTGTTGTTTTGAGCGTTCAAAAACGCGGCTGCCATGGTTTTCTCCTTGCCGTTTGGTTTGCGAGCAAGTGTCGCCAAAAACAGATGATTGACATTCTCGCTGTATTTGTTTCTCGAGCTCGTTAACTTGTCGATTAAAGAGCCTTGAGTCGAACTGATCGCTTGGCGAACCATTTCGCCATTGAACATCATCAAGACTTGGGGAATCGTCCCGTTAAAAGTCGTCGACTCTTGTCCTTCGTCGGTGCCAAAGGCGCGGTTGAATTGTTGTAGCCAGCGGCTTTTGATTCGCTCTTGTTCTTCATAGCTGCCCCGAGACTCGCCCACACGCGTCGCCGATAGCAGCGACTCGTAGAGCTGTTCGGCTTGCATCTGTCGCAGGTAGAAGTGAGAGAATCTTGGCGTTTGTCCTAGTAGCGGATCGTCGCTACCGTTGGTTTCGTTGCTGCGACTGGAAAGCTGGTAGGGTTTACTGAGCGTGATCCACATGACAAGTTGACGGAAATCATACTCGGTGTTGGCAAATTCCAATGCGAGGAATTCTAGTAGCGCCGGATTGCTGGGGCTGTTGTGAGGCCCCAAGTCATCCGCCGGTGAAGTGAAACCATAACCCAAGAAATGCGCCCAAGTTCGGTTTACCATCGCTTTGCTAAAGTATGGCGATTGCGTCATCAGCTTGGCAAACTCTTTGCGGCGGTTAACGACATTCACATATCCACTGCGTTCGATTTCGGTACCGTCAACAAATACCGGGTAAGCGACGGCAACCAAACCGTTTCGTTTCTCATAAAAGATCTCGGCTTCGTTTTTGTTGCGACCCGTTTCGCCAGAAAAATCTTGGTCTATTAGTTGAGCGGCCCCGCCATTTTGAACTGACATTCCGCCACGAAAAGCTTTTACTTGTCGGAAGAACGCATTGGTCTCCCAGTACTTCTGCTGCTTCCAGTCGTTGAACGGGTGGTTGTGACACTGAGTGCACTGAACTTGCAGACCAAGAAAAATCCGTGTCGTTGCCGCAGTGGCCAAAGCGGCTTGTTCGCCATTGACTTTGTCGATCAAAAAATTGGTCGCGCCGTTGAAGTTCTCATCGCCGGGGGTTGTGGTACCTGTCGCGGTCACTAACTCATAGCACATCTTGTCGTACGGCTTTTCACGAGCGAAGGAGTCACGCAAGAATTTTTGCATGCCCACACGGCTGATCATCGAATTGTTTTCGGTCCCGCCAGTGCGACCGATTAGCAAGTTGGTCCAAAGCGTCGTCCAGTTGCGTGCGAACTCTTCGGTGTACTCGTCATCGTACAGTAGCGATTCGACCAGTCGCTTCTTTTTGTCAGGGGCTTTGTCCTTGATGAACTTCTCGACTTCAGTCACTGTTGGGATCCGACCGATGACGTCCAAGAAAACGCGACGGCACCATTGGCCGTCAGCAGCTTCCGGTGACGGAGTGAGCTCGAAGTCTCGCCAAGCTTGCTCGATGTGCGAATTGACCTGGCCGATCACAGCGTCAGTGCCCGAAGCCCCAGCGAAAGACACCTGAGTGGTTTGAGCGATCGTCGACGAGCCAAAGACCAGTAAAGGTGGCCCCAATAATACGAGCGCCAGCAGTTTTATCAGGGGTGAGGAGTTTGAGTAGAGTCTTATCCGCTGCATGGCAACTTTCATTTCCTTAGACATCCTTGGAGCAACTTCGACCGTCATCTCTATTTTAGGCGATTAATCCTCAGTTTTAGCGGCAATTTTGGTTTTTAAACGAGGTCGCTGTGAATTCTCTTGGCCTGCGTGCCACGCGTTTCGCGGCCATGGCTAAAGCAGAAGCGGAAAATTAATTTTGCGGGGAGGCGTAACGAGTCATTTTTTGTGCATTTTCAAACAGAAAAGAATGTTTGAAAATGAAACACTGTTCAATTTTAGTGTATCAAAATAGAACAGGCTGGTAAGTGAATTTCGCTTACCAGCCTGAAAATGAATATCATATTGTTTAATAGCGGCCTAAACTGCCCACCGAAGTGAACAGTTTAGGCACTGCCTCGTCTCTATTCCACTCTTTACAGCCGAAACTGTTAAGAGCGGACCACTTCCAAAATACAGTAATGCAATCGGCGTGCCAAAAGTCAAAAATCCGGTCTCGATTTCTCGTAGCCGGAGTCGCCAGACTTCCGGATGTGGAGTGTTAGGCGTCTGAACTCTGGCGAGCCCAGCTACATCAGCTCCGCACTTACTTTAGGGGGGCCAGGCTAAGTTCACCTCGTTTTCGGTTGATTGCTTCGAAGGCGGCGGGACAGGTTTTGAGGAATTTGACCAGTTGAGAGGTCGATGTGCCGACTCGTTTGGCAGCGGCGGCGACATCGAATTGGTGTTCCCAGACAAAATCAAGAGCTTCGGCCAAAATCGGGGCATAGTCAAAGTGTTGGGCGTTCACCTTTAATTTGCCTTGGCGAGTACGAGATTTCCAACGGGGGCTACAGGATTGTCGCTGAGTGCGAATCGCTAAGGCGAGGTTAATTCTCAAACGTCCAATGGCGGCTTCCTTGTTGGCGTTTTGACTGCGTTTTTCCGACGCTTGGCCGCTTACTCCCGAGGGCTCGTGTTTGATCACGATTGCGGTTTCGACTTTGTTGCGGTGCTGTCCTCCGGGGCCGCTGCCGCGAGTGCGAGTCACTTGGCATCGAACGAGCAGGTCCTCCAATTGTAGGTCGCACGGATGGGGCGGTTGTGAGTCGGGAGCTGTTACCATGATTTTAGTATTTTTTTGTTGCTCGAAGTGGACCTAAGGCAATTGTAATGAGATAGGATGGAGTAAGGTCGAAAGTGCGACCACTCACCATCCCGGCAGGCTCGTTATTTTACCATGACACTCAAGAAAATTGGCCCTTACGATTTAGAAGGCATTTTAGGGCGTGGCGGTATGGGAACCGTATACCGCGGCCTGCATTCGGATACGGGGCAGCAGCATGCGGTCAAAGTGTTGGCTCCGCGGTTCGCCGAAGACCAGCATTTTCGCGGTCGCTTTGAGTCCGAGATAAAAGCGCTATTGAAATTGGATCACGATAACATTGTGAGTCTGTTCAGCTATGGCCAAGACGATGGCCAGTTGTTTTTTGCGATGGAATTGGTCGACGGTCAAAGTTTGTTTCAAATGCAAAAGGCAGGGCATCGGTTTGACTGGCGTCAGGTGTTGTCGATTGCCCGAGACTGTGCCAGCGGACTGCGGCATGCTCATGATCGCGGCATTATTCACCGTGACCTCAAGCCAGGTAACTTGATGATGACTACTGCGGTCGACGGTTCGCCGCAGCAAGTTAAGTTGACCGACTTTGGTATCGCCAAGCGTTTTGGTAGTTCGCAGAATACAGGGACCAATATTCTAGGCACGATGGACTTCATGAGTCCCGAGCAGGCCAAAGGTGGTTCGGTTACTGCGCGGAGCGATTTGTATAGCCTAGGCGCGGTGTTGTTTACCCTATTGGCCGGTCGCCCACCTTTCGGTGGCAATAATGTTGAAGAGTCGCTGCGCAATTTGACGAGCGTTCCCCCGCCGCGTATCAGTGGAATTGCCCCTGCGATCCCCAAATCCATCGACGATTTGGTTAGTAAACTCATGGCAAAGAAGGCAGAAGACCGAGTTCCGACGGCACTGGCGTTGTTGCATAAAATTACCGATATCGAAAATGAACTACGCGACGATGCGTCGGCTCAAACTTCCCATGGTGAATCAGATTCGCAAAAGACGAAAATTATATCCAACAACCCGAAGGGGGGAATGGCTACCAAGGTAGAGGGTACCCCGTCAGCAGTCGGCCGCGACGAACCGGAAACGAAGGCAGTCGTACATGGTCCGACTTCTGAGCAACAGGATCTCGGGTTGGCCCCCGTCGACACCAAGCGGACCGAAGAAACCAAGGACTTTTACAATCAGGTCACCGAGTCACTGCGACGTCAGCATTCGGAAGTCGACCCTCCCCGTGAAAATCGAAGCAAAGGGCTACTACCGCTGGTATTGGCCTTAGTCGGGGTGATTGCGTTAGGAATCTATGGTTGGATTCGAGCCGCGGCACCGCCAACCCCCGAACAGCTGTTTGCCAAAATTGAACTCAGCAGTGATCGGCCAGAGAAAGTGGTCGAGGAAATCGGTTTGTTTTTGGAGCATTACCCAGACGACCCGCGAGCCGGCAGTTTGACCGAATTGCGAAGTACTGGGATTGCGATCAAAGAATACCAAACCTTAAAAAATACGTTAACCGTTCGGGCGCGATCCCCACAGGGTTTGACCGATATCGAGCAAAAATTTTTAGAGCTGGCGAAGCTTGCCAAAGATGACACAAGACTGGCTGGTGAAAAGATGGCCGCTTTCGCACTAGTTAATGAATCTGTCTCGCTGGACGAACGGGATTTGCGATGCGTTCGAGCCGCCAAGGGATTCAAGTTGAAGCTAAATCACGACGTGAGAACGACAGCTCAGGCGGAACTAGGGCGTATCCGCAACGCTTTTGCCAAAGCCAATGATTTGGAAGACCCGAAAGAGTCGCTCAAGGTGTGCCAGTCATTATTAGAACTTTACGCCGGCACGGACTTCAGTTCACTTGAAGACCCAACGCAGGGAGCCGAGGCATTGAGGCTTGTCAGAGCAAAGATTACCGAGCTCGAAGAACAAATTAAGCAGCAGCTGCTAGAAGCCGAACTCGAGCGGCGCGAAAACAGGTCGAAGTTTTTTCAAGAACCCGAAGCAAAGGCCACGGAAGTTGGCGGTGAGGCTGTAATTGAAGCGCCGAGTGATGTTGAGCCAGCAGACGGCCCGAGTCCGTAATTCGGGACATCAAATGCAACCCGATCAGATACCCTGTTAGTCAATAAATGATGCCACCCCAGTAGCTGCTTTGGGGTGGTTGAAAATTGAAGCTGACTTTTAAGAACGTTGCAGGTAGTTTCGTAAAGACGCTTTTGTCGCAAAATTTTCATGTTGCGATTCGAGTAGGGCCAGTTCGGCATCGATCCAAACAGCCAAGGCCTCCAGCGTGTTGATGACTGGTTTTTGCTTTTCCGGGGTGGGGGTTGGGTTTTCAGTTGTTGACATCAGTTTCCCTCCAGGTGCAAGTTTTAGTTGCGACTCCAACAGTGTTTAGAGTCTCAACACCAGTGAACTCTTACTTATATTGGCCGTCAAAAATAAGACAGGGCCACCGTTTCGAAGTTCACAAAATTGTTGTTGCAGGCGACCAGACAACAGATGCTCTGAAATGGCAGTGCAACTTGTTTTGTTGGTCTCCTTGGTAGATCTACGAGCAAACCCAATGCCTATTATAGCTAAGGCCGTGCTGTTTTGGTCGTAAGTTA
Source organism: uncultured Pirellulaceae bacterium (assembly GCA_964555525.1). Lineage (GTDB taxonomy): Bacteria > Planctomycetota > Planctomycetia > Pirellulales > Pirellulaceae > Mariniblastus. The sequence goes on along the minus strand of CAZKTR010000159.1, from coordinate 563 downwards.
CTGACTAGTAGGCGTTTATTAAAATTTTTCGGTTTTGAGTATTGTGCATTTTTTAGCAATCAGTGTGGTAGAACTGACGAAGCATGTATTGTTTTGGCAGCTCAAAGTATCGTTTTGCCCGCTAAATGTTGCATTTTTTAGCCAAGATGAAAGCTTCATTTTGCCGGTTTACTTGACTGTGTCATTGATTACTATCGGTCGTTTAGTTTGCCGAGATTGGACGAATTTTCCAAACCGGAGAACTCCAACAAACGCTGAAAATCACCGCTGGCTTGGTTTTTAGGGGGTGAAGACACCCATGCAGGAGCCTAGTTTCAATACGCAGAATCCCTATTGCCTTGACTTTGACAACTTACCGACTCTAATCCTTGCAACACATAAAGCGGCCTCAAAACCCGCATTCCAACTAATCAAAATTCACTTCGAATTCCTTAGGAGAAACCCATGAAGAAGATTTTAGTAGCTGCAGTAGCAACAATGGTTGCTTTTGCTGCCGGTAGCGCGAACGCTCAGTGTATTGGTTGTCAGCAAAACGCTCAGCCAGTATTCGGCAGCGCACCGAT
>CAZKTR010000158.1:0-7469 GCA_964555525.1 uncultured Pirellulaceae bacterium | reverse complement strand
ATTCAAAAGACCGTCGAAGAAGCTGGATTGCGACTCAAGAAAATTAACTTCCGGCCTCTTGAAGTTGCCAACTACCTCTCCCGCCAACTGGCCAATGACAATTTACGACTTCTGATCGAATGCGACAAAGACACCGCCAACATTAGCCTGTTCGACGGTCGTTCAATGTTTGCCACACGTACCATTCGGATCGTCGGCAGTGACATCGCAAAATCGCTCGAACGCGAAGTCAAACGTACGGTCTCTAATGCCGACATATCGGCTGATCAGTTCGATGAGATTTTGTTGCTTGGCCCCGCAGAAGCGGTAGAGCCGCTGGGCGAATCATTGAGTAAAACCCTATCGACAAAACACCGAATCATCGACCCAACCAAAGACCGCTCGGTCGGTCAAAAACTTCAATCAGTCGACAACCACCATCGTTACGTGCCGCTGCTGGGGGCCCTTGGCGAACATCGCCCCGATGCCACACCGACCATGGACTTTGTTAACCCACGAAAAGTGGAAGTTAAGAAAGCTGACTTTTCCAAATGGTACATGTACGGGGCCATCGCAGCCGTGGGGCTATTGCTACTGTTTGCATTCGGATACTGGAGACTGTCCAGCCAGTCATCTGAAATTGCCGAACTTACAAAGAAGCGTGATAAGATCCGAAGTTTAAATAACGGCGAATCGAATCGAACAGCAGTAGACGAAACGCTGAAACGAGTTGGTAAGGTCGACGACTGGGTTGTCGCGAGGATTAACTGGCAAGACGTGTTACTGGGCTATAGCGAACACGCCCTGACCGCCGATGATGCGATCGTTGACAGTTTGATTGCCAGCCACAAAGGACCGACTCATCTGACCATCAAAGCGAGAATTACCGACCAAAAAACTGAAAACAACTTAGTCAAAGAGCTACAAAAACAATCGGAATTCATCACGACAAATAAGGGTTCAAAAACGCTGAATGGGGAATTTTCAATTGAGTCAGAAATTGACATTGAACTTAAAAGAGAGCCATCGAAGCTGTTGCAAGCCATCAACAAGCGAGCCGATAGTTTTTTAGCTGAACAAAGTGCCGCCCGCGCTGCTGCCTACCAAAATAAAACTTCATCCAATTAATCGACATGTTTGAAAACTTATCCAGTCGCGAAAAGAAATTGCTAATCGTTATCGGTGCACTCGTACCGATCGCGATCGTCTTTCTTTGCGTTTACCAGATGACGAGTTCGTTCAAAGCAAACAACGAGCAACTTGACGCGCTGAAATTAGAAATTCTCAATGAAGAGGAACGTGAAATCGAAGGCATGCACGCAGCACGCCGACAAACGTACTACTCCAACACCTCGCTACACCCGGAAATCAACCTCGCCGGCAACGATTATCAAACCTGGCTCAATAATGCAATGATTGACTCCGGTCTGTCTAAGAATACGACTACTCCTGCAGCAAGTTCAGAAATTCGATCAGGCAACCAAACGATTGGCAAGAGGCATGTGTTCAAAGTTGTAGTCAGCGGCACGCTTCCTCAGTTCAACGATTTTCTTTGCAAGTTCTATCAACTGGATGCGTTGCATCGTATTAACTCCATGCATTTGAATCCACAGAACAAACCTGGAACCAAAATTCGTGACGGCGAACTACGCGTTAGAATGGACGTCGAAGCTTTATCACTGAAAAGCGGAAAGAGCCGCGAAGGCTTTGAGGAATTTCGCACGAACGTGGTCAACAAGGAAAAAGACTACCAAGCGATCCTTCGCCGGAACATTTTTGGCCCAGCAAACAGTGAGCCGATCATCACCGTTTCCGACAGACCATGGACCGCAGGCAAATCTTTCTCGACTTCCTTTAACGCCAAGGATGCCAACGAAAACGACTTGCTAACATTTGAATTGATCGAAAAGTCGATTGAAGAAGCGACAATAGTAAAACAATCCAACCGTAAAGTTCGTTTTGAGATGCCGGACGTGGGGAAAGGCGAGTATCGCTTTAAGATCAAGGTGACCGACAACGGATTCCCGAGTAAATCTTCGATCGAAGAGTTTGTGGTCACGGTGAAGGAACCGAAACCAAGAGAGGTCGTAACGCGAAGTAAGCCCGATCCAGAAGTCGATTACATCCGCTTAGTTAAGGTGACAGGTATCAGTCGCGACAAAAAGGGCAAACGGCAAGTTTGGATTTTACTCGGGCACTCCGGCGATCGTTTACGATTGGCTGTTGGTGAGACGTTTGAAGTCGGCAAGAAGGAGTACGAAGTCGTTACGATCAAAGCAGACCAAGCCACGTTCGCCGGCGACGAAAAAACCTTTGAGGCTAACCTTGGTTGGTCGTCCAACCGCTCGGACTCAAAATATCGCGGCGCGTTGATTGAAACGAATCTATAACGATTTTGTTTGCCTGAAATGTGAGCCGTTTTGGCGCTAGCCTGAAATGCGAGCCGTTTTGGCGCTAGCCACGGTTGATAAGCGATGAAACCGTGGCTAGCGCCAAAACGGCTCATAAAACAACAGCCACGCAATGACTTACTTGCGCTTCCACGGGATCACCCCAAGTCCCGAGAGCGCGTACAGCAAACCGGCAGTCGCACTGGCTTCATCAAGGTTACCAATGATCGGTAGGTTATCCGGAAGAAGCTCGATCACTCCCATGGTCGGATTAATCAAATAGATCACGCAAAAAACGGCGATGACGATGTTCACCAACATCGACGGGCCCTCCGACTCATCATCCACTAGCTCACCTTGCAACGGCGGGCGGTACTTATTGTTATCTGGGTCCATCAACTCATTTCCAAAAAGGCTGTAACAGGCAGAAGCCGCCATTTAGCGAGATCCACCAGCAACATCATTTACAGCTCAACATAAAAAAGCAAGCCTCCGATATTTGCCTTCGCGGACAGGCGCGGACACCATTTCTTTAGTAATGTGGTTTCGATTTGGTAAACCGATCTGTAACGCGACACTTATTGGCTTCGGTGAAAATGGGTGTCGCAAAAACCACCCGAGAGGCAATCTCAGAGCTTCGTGATGTTACGGTCACGCGAAAGAGTTAGAAAGAGTTGGGGACACTCACAACGTCGATTCGATTAACTCTATGGTTTTGTGGTCAGATATTCGCCTGAAGCCCTTTTCGGCTTCCAGTAGTGCGAACGCTAGCCAACATTAGACTGGGCAACTCTAGGGTTCACTTTGTGGGTGTCTTGGCTGTCCCCAAGTGCTTTCGCTACCTTTCAAATGCTTTCGTCAGGACTTCTTGTCCTTTTTTTAATTTGCAAAAAGCTCATTAGCTTTTCCACAAAAAATTCTCTTTGATCTTCATACCAATAATCAAATCCTTCAGTTATTGCCGATCGACTTTCAGGACACCCCAATAAATCGTTTATTGTCGACGATCGATTTTCGCAAGAAGTAAATTCAAATCCACCGAAGTAATTTTCGCAGTAACTTTGCAAGCGACTGGCAATCTCAGGGCAGCCGACAAGCTTAAAACAACTAACCGTCTCTTTCAAAAAGTCTCCGCATGGATTTCCGTACCACTGCAAAAGGCCTCCATTTAAAACTTGCGAGTCAAATACAAGAAGAAGAGCAACCAATCTACTTTCTTGATTGCTCCATTTTCCAAACGTTTGCCCTTCAAGATAGTTTCGCGCGAGCCAGCTAATTTGCTCTTCAATATCTTTCATTTGATCTCATCAAATAGACTTATTGTACTATTTTTATCAAGCAACTTCGGCACCGTCTGCGGGCGTGAGCTCCGGGTTTTAAAACTATCGGAATGGCCACAACAGTTTCCATTCTCACAAGATTTAATTTTATTATCTCGCACTTCGTCTTACTCCGTTCCCCCAACGAAAAAACGCAGCAAAACACAGCCACATAGACTATCATGTAAGTCGCCGCAATAGGCCCGACACACGGACGATTCCTTCTGTTTACATTTACTGGAAGACGAGACGTTACATGAAGTTCTATTCCAACCGTTCATTGCTCGCCCTTACTCTCGTCATCCCAATCACCGTCGCCTTGTCGACCTCGCCTTCCTTCGGGCAAACCATCGCTGAACCGCCGCAGGCTACACCGGAAACATCAGCAGCCCCAGAGACTACTACTCCAGAAACCACCGAGTTTCCAGAAGACCTGAAAACCCGAGCTCCAAAAACACTGGCCGAGGTCAAGTTACTTGAGCAGCGCGTTCAGGAGTTGGTTGAGAAAGTTCGCCCGGCAACAATATCTATCTTCGGCGGTACGGGAGTGGTTGTTGGCGAGGAAGGTTATATCCTGAGCGCGGGCCACGTCGTGGTTCAACCGGGTCGCCGAGTCAGAATTCGGTTCCCCGACGGAAGACGTGCAACTGCGGTGACGCTGGGCGTCGACGAACGTTACGATTCTGGCATGGCCAAAATTGTTAGCGACGACGATTTTCCTTATCTGGAAATGGGAAAGTCATCGGACTTAAAACAAGGCGAGTGGTGCTTAGCGGTCGGCTTTCCGGTTTCTTTTTCTCGCTCGGATGAAGCCCCTGTTAGACTCGGCCGCATCCTGTCCAATCGAAGTCGAAGCATTGTTTCCGACTGTACGATCATGGGCGGTGATTCTGGCGGCCCTTTGTTCGACTTACAGGGCAAGGTAATCGGCATCAACAGCCGAGTCAGTGGCTCACTGAATCATAACATGCACGTCCCCATCGATGTTTTCACACGCGACTGGGACTCGCTAACCAAAAGCGAAGTACGCAACAAAGCTGGCCAACTAAAACCTTCACCTGAAGATCGCGGCTACCTAGGTATCAGTTGGAGCCGCGGTGGAACGACGCCCGTCATCGGCCGCGTATTTAGCGACACAGCAGCAGACAAAGCGGGGATGCAATCCGGCGATTTAATCCTAGAAATTGCTGGGAAGCGCACAAACGAAATCAAAGATGTCACCGAAAAGCTTAGCAACCTTTCTGCCGGCGACGACGTATCATTAAAAATTCGCCGCGATGACGAAGAACTTAAATTTAAAATCACCCTTGGCAAACGGCCTTAGGGTTTTACTACATTTTGATTGTAATCGGAGTCGCTCCACGGTTTCATCACCAATAAACCGTGGCTAGCGCCAAAACGGCTCACGTTAACATTTTTAAATTGAATAAAACGACAATCTGGCCAGACTCCGGGACGTGTTACCCAAAGCCTGAACTCTGGCGAGCCCAGCTACAGCAACTAACTTAACGAAATCCAATTCCATGAATTTACTCAAATGGACCTCAGCTTTACTCCTGCTGCTCGTCTTGGCGGAATCCGCTAGTGCTCAACGGTTTCGACGAGACAGTTCGTCGCGATATGGTCGCAATTCGGCCGCCATGAAAGCCACGCTTGATGATCTAGCCGATGCAACTGAGAAAGCAACCTGCATTGTCCGAGACGGCAAAACGGACTTGGTTGTGGGCACTGTCTTTTCATCCGATGGCTGGATCGTCACCAAGAGTAGTGAGATCCAAAATGTGAAGGAACTAAATTGCATCTTCGCTGACGACCGCGAGTTTGCGGCGACCCTAGTTGCCACCGACACCAGCTACGATATGGCTCTACTCAAAATCGAAGCCAAAGACTTAGTCGCGATCGAGGTCGCTGACAAATCGAGCGAAGTCGACGCTGGACAGATCGTCGTCTCGTGTGACCCCGACGGGAAAGTCATGTCGATGGGACTGGTCACTGCCAAGCCTCGTCGGTTTTCACTTCGTCAACAACGCTCGTCCCAGTCCAACCCCGGTTTCCTCGGCGTGGTATGTCGTTCGACCGATGAGGGTTTAGTCGTGAGAACCGTTTCCGAGCGATCAGGAGCAGACCGAGCTGGGCTTGAACGGCGTGATGTAATCCAAACCATCGCAGGCCAAAAAGTATCCACGACCAACGAACTGGTCGAAATCTTAAAGGGATACAAAGCCAACCAAACCATCCAACTTTCTGTCAACCGAGGCGACGACTTGATCAACATCGAAGCGGTTCTCGGGAAGCGCCCTAATGCTGGCAATGAACGCACCGATAAGTGGGGCGGCGGACCGTTCAGCGATCGGCGTGCTGGCTTCCCCGTCGTAATCCCACATGATTCAGTGATCAAGCCACAGCAGTGCGGTGGTCCGCTACTGAACTCTGATGGTGAAGTAATCGGTCTGAATATCGCTCGCGCAATTCGAGTCGCCACCTACGCAGTGCCGATCCAAGAAGTCAAAACGTTCGTAGACCAAAACCAACGATTGACGCCAACCCAGAAGTAATTGTTTAAAAAACCAGACTCTTCCTATGAGTTTGGTGCCTGACCAATTGAGTCACTTAGTTTTAAACAAATTGAAGTTCAATTGCGATGGGCGAGACTGTTTGCCATCGGGCGTTCGTTCCTATTGCTGATTGGCAGCTTGATAGTCGCAGATGTACTGACTCACCACCTCGGCTGGCATTGGCTTAGAGAAATAGTAGCCTTGAAACAAAACACAGTTCATAGATTTCAGCGTTTCTATTTGAATCTCGTTTTCGACTCCCTCGGCGACTACTTCAACGTCGAGCGCATCGGCCATCGCGACGATCATTCGCACAACAGCGTTCTCATTGTGCTCGTTTTCCAGCTTCTGGACAAACGATCGGTCGATCTTCAAAACGTCAACGGGCAGTTCATCTAAGTAGTTCAACGATGAGTAACCGGTGCCAAAATCATCAAGGTGCAACTGGAAGCCAAACGACTTGATTTTCCTTAGGGTTTGAATTGCTTTCTTTGGATTGCACACCAAAAGCGACTCTGTAATTTCAATGCAAACTCTCGACGGCGAGATCCCGCACGACTCAACCACATTACAAATTGAATCCACAAACCGAGACTCGAGAATTTGAATTGGTGAGAAGTTAACGTTTATTTTTAGATCTTTCGCTGTATCGCCAAGAGTCCGGTCCCATTCAGCGAGTTGCTGACAGGCAGTTTCGACGATCTGATGGCCTAGCGGCACGATTAAGCCAGTTGCTTCGGCAACAGGAATGAAATCACCCGGAAACAACAACCCTCGTTCAGGGTGCTGCCATCGAGCCAGCGCTTCAAAGCTACGGATTTTCCCGTCACGGAAATTGATAATCGGCTGATAGTGCAACACGAACTGCCGCTGATGGATTCCTGACATGATGTGACTGCGAATAGCATTTTCAACATCAACGGCGTCTCGGAGCGCGGAAGTAAAAAAGCGGTACCGACTTTTTCCCTGTCGTTTCGCAGCATACATTGCTAGATCAGCATCGTTGACCAAGCTGTCACTGTTTTGATAGTCATGAGAACCGCAGTAAACAACACCAATACTTGCCGTGACAATGATCGGCTTGCCTTTTATCTCAATTTCAGCGTTTAATCTACGAAGAATTTCATCACATACGACGGCGAATTCCGACCGCTGATTTACATCACGCATTAAAACAAGAAATTCATCGCCACCGAAACGTCCGGCAAAGTCGTTGGGGCCAAGTA
>CAZKTR010000157.1:0-7551 GCA_964555525.1 uncultured Pirellulaceae bacterium | reverse complement strand
GCGGTTAATGGGCATTCATTCAATTTTTGGCCTCCGCTCAGTTCTTAGGAAACCGCACAAAAAAAAGCCACTGCAAAATGCAGTGGCTAGTGTAGGTGAAATCGATACCGGAGTCGTTTATCAGAAGCAAACGGTTTACTTTGACAACTCGATATCAAGTTTTGTTTCCTCATCGGCTTTTACTGTTACCGAAAGGTCTGTGGTTTCTTTCCGTTGTAACTTTTTAGGAATGGGGATTTTTTTGACCGCGTTATCATCATCTAAGGCGCGTGGTACAACTAAGACGAGATAGTCGCCAGGTGGAATATCGGAAAACAAGTAGTTACCGCCTTCGTCCAGTCGTGCGGTACGATTTAGTTTGGACTGAGGGTTATGGAGTCCAAGGTAGCCATCGACAAAAGTCTCGCCTTTGTAAGTGAGCTGTCCGGAAACGGTGCCAACTGGGTCTTTCGGCTTTGAGCATCCGGCAAAGCTGGTGATCAGAAGCGCTACCAGTAATAGTTTTTTAGCGGAAGCTGGAAACATCACCGTCACTCTTGTCCGCAAGGTCAAATAAGGCCGAAAGGTCAAGAGAGTCAGATAGCATTTGTACTGATCCATCACCCATTCCTACGATCACAACTCCACTATGAGCTGACACTAAAGGTCGATTAGCACCAAGGGCTCCCCAAGCACCGACGGACAATCGGTCGGCTTGCTTAACGTTCAGGCCGACATCGATTGTAACGGTGTTGAATCGCCGACGTGAGTTGGAGCTGGAGGAATCGAAATTTTCACCGGTAGTCTCTCCGAGGGAGAAACCAGCGTTGCCATCGGATCGCATATCAAACTGAATTTCGCCACCGGAACCGCTAAACGTAAAGAAGTCCGCTTGCTCCCCGATCATCATTGTGTTTGATGTGCCGTCAGAAATTGCGCCAATCGAGGTAGCTTCCCAAGTGAGGATTCCTCCGTCGCTGATTGTGCTGTTTGCGTCACCAGCGGTGCTTCTAATTCTATCCGTATGATCTAGTGATCCCGAAACGGCCATGTAGCAGGGACGCATTGCGTTGCAAACCGTGTTGCCTGTGTTAGTAAACCCGACGCTATCTGGCAGTCCTACAGAAGCGAAATCAAAAGGTTGTGGAAAAAGCTCAAGCGGAGATGAGGGACAAATCAGGAAGTCAAGGACTGTACCTTCTAGAATGCCTCGGTTGATCGAATTACTACCGCCACTGCCGGTCCAGCCGCCACCATCGATCTCGTACCCGGCAGCCAAATTTCCTTCCTCAATAAATGGCAAGGCAAAAATCCAGAACGAGTTTCCACGACCGTTTCTGTCTAATGCACTAGGCGTGTTGGCTGCTGGGAACTCTTGGTGGGCGGATTCGTAATTGAGTAAGGCGAGTGTCTGCTGTTTCAGATTGTTGGCACATTGGGTGCGGCGAGCAGCTTCTCGCACCGCTTGGACTGCCGGTAGTAGCATGCCAATCAGGATTCCGATGATCGCAATGACCACCAGCAGCTCTACGAGGGTGAAACCCCTGCGATTTTGTTGGTACATGAGCGCTTCCGAAAAGATAAAAATGAATACATAAGCTAGTCATTGAACTATCGACATCCATTATATCAATGCTGAGGGCGAAAATCCAGCGTTGTCGGTGCTAATGGGCGATAATGCTGCGACGGATCTGGTTTTCGACCGGGTATTCGAGGTGTACGTCCGAGTCGGGCAAGTTACGTATTTTTAAGGACTTGTACGCAAGACAACACAATACGAATCTGGTCGTAAGGCACTTGCTCGTTGAGTTCAACAAAAATCGGCTTTAAAGCCCCAATTCCAACCTTGTCGATTGCAGTATTGATCGCCTTGGCTGTGGCGGTATCTACCCAAGGTGAGGGGTCGGTGACATTGTGGTGGGAGATGTACTGGCTTAAGTAACCACCGACGGTCGAAACAGCTTTACCGGTTTTTTCGGCTACGTCTTGGATCGATAAGCCTTGTTTAAAATATGGAAATGCTTCGACGGCCCCGGCGGTCAGGTTCTTGGGTTTGGCGGACACTTGCGTCGGCTTGACGTCCATGGCCACACCGTTCGTTTGGCAGTGCGACTTGATCGCAGCGAGGAACTGGTCGCCGAAATCGGTTTGCTTTTGTTGGCTGACTCCTAGGATTAAACGAAATGCCTCGGCGGAAGACGGCCTTTTTTTGGCCATGTCTTTGATTGAATTATCGCTGAAGACCACATGCACTGGTACGTTGCTTTGCTGAGCAAAATTCGTACGAAGTTCGCACAATTGATCGAACAGCAGTCGGTCGACATCTTTCCAAGGGTCCGTCGAAGTCCGCGCTTGTGTGTTGGCCGGGCCTTCGCTGGGCTGACGTAGTTTCGGGGTTAGTTCACCTCGTAGGAGTTGCCTGCCGGTATTGGTGATTTTGATGACGTTGTACTCGCCGGATTTAACGAGGATCCCCTGCCCTAGCAGTTGTTCGATCCATTGGCGGACGGATTTTTTTGAATGCTCCGAAAGCAAGCCGTAAGTGCTGACCTTGTCGTGCCCTTTTTGCAGAATTCGAGCATCACTGGAGCCTGTTAAAACTTGCGCGACGTATTCGGCGCCGAAGCGCTGGTCGACTCGATACACGCAGGAGACAATCTTCTGCGCCAGTACCAAAGCGTCGTCCATGAGCGGCACATCATTTAGGCAAACGTCACAAGCCCCACAGTTGTCTAACTGGAGGTCTTCGCCGAAGTGCTTGGCCAGTGACGCGTGGCGGCAGGTGACTCCACCGCAAAAGTTGTTCATTTGTTCAAGCGAACTCATGGCCTGTATTCGTTCGTCGTCCGACGGCGTGTCCGAAACGATTCGTTTCCAAGTCATGAAGTCGCCGCCGTTGTAGAACAGCCAACACTTTGCCGGTAGGCCATCACGGCCGGCTCGACCACTTTCTTGTTGGTAGGCTTCGAGCGATTTTGGCATTTCTGCGTGGAGCACGAATCGTACGTTCGATTTATCGATCCCCATACCAAAGGCGACTGTGGCGACGATGATTTTGGCGGAGTCTTGCAGGAAGGCGTCTTGGTTCTTTTGCCGAGTTTGATTGTCGAGGCCGGCATGGTAAGGCAGCGCGCTGTAGCCGAGGCCTTGGAGCATTTTGCACGTCGATTCAACTTTCTTGCGGCTAATGCAGTACACGATCCCGGATTCGTTTTTGTGTTCTTCGAGTGCTTGGAGAATGTGCCCGCTGCCCGAGCGACGGTGGATTTGGTAGTTCAAGTTCGAACGGAACATTGAACCGATCGTGACTTGCGGGTCTTTCAAGCCAAGCTGTACCGCAATGTCCTCTCGGACTCGGGGCGTTGCTGTCGCGGTGAAGGCATGTACTGATGCGCTTGCGAAACGCTGTTTCAGGATCGCAAGTTGACGGTATTCAGGGCGGAAGTCGTGGCCCCACTGGCTTACGCAGTGGGCTTCGTCGATCGCGAAGAAGGAAACATTGATTCCTTCAAGAGTTTTCAGCGTGCGCGAGTCCATGAGTCGTTCGGGCGACATGTAAACCAGTTGCAATTGGCCACGAGCAATTTCTTCCAGCACTAATCTTTCTTGAGCGCTCGTGAGTGTGCTGTTCAAACAGGCGGCTGCGACGCCGTTGGCCTGGAGGGCGTCGACTTGGTCTTTCATGAGTGAAAGCAATGGCGAGACCACGATCGCAACCCCTTCGCGAAGGATGGCGGGGATTTGGAAGCAGAGCGATTTGCCGCCGCCCGTTGGGAAGATCACGATCGAATCGCGACTGTCCATGACCGCGTTGATCGCGTCGAGCTGTCTTGGGCGGAAAGAGTCGTATCCCCAGTACTGCTTGAGTGTCTCCAGCAATTGGGATTCACGAGACGAGTCAGAAGCGGCTGTAGAAGTGTTGTTCGAGTCGGCTACCAATTGAGACATCGCTATTCTCCATAGTGACAGATTTGGATTTGACGTGCATTAATGTATAGGTATACAAAATTTAATCAAGTAGGTTGTTGGGCGGTTTAATTCGTGGATTAACTTGGGGGAAATACGCCGGCGGCCGTTGGTGGCGACGGTGCTTCCAGTCGGTCTTCTGCAGTTTAACGACGAGTCGGAAGGCGACGGCGTCAGCGCCACCCAAAAAAAACGCCGAACTTTCAAACTTCGCCGCAACCTTGATTGTCTACGGCCCAAGGGGCTAGGAAAACTGCTAGGCCGTTGGCCCTAAAAACCGCTACGCTGCGCGTTGCGTTACTTTTTTGCCGCTAGTCGCGGTCGAGGTATTCCAGTTTCAGTGGATCTGAACTGGCTGGGTCGTCCACGCGAATCGCAATCGTGCCGTCGAGCACGCGTTCGATCAAATGCCCGATCATTTCTGCTCGCCATCCGCTGGCTAACGCTGGTTTGTCTTTGGGGCTGATCATTCCCAGTTTCCAAGCCGCCATCGTGCGGACATCATTGGCGGTGCCGACTAGCGAAGGCGCAATGCTCTGGTCTCGGCAGACAACATTCAAGGCCGTCGATAAAAACTGTCCTAACAAACCAAGGTTGGTTGATTTGCCGCGCGGTAATCGCTTAGGCCATTGATCTTTCGGCAACGCGTTCGCTTTTTCGATCGCGGCGACAATTGGATCCAGCATGGATCGATTAACACGATTCTCAAAACCACGGATCGCTTTTAGTCGGCTCAAATCCGAGCTGCCTCGTTTGGCCAGTTCGACAATCAAGTCATCCGGCAAAATTCGTTTTGGTGAACGATTTTTTTCCGCCGCAACTTGGTCACGCGCAATCCATAGCTCGCGAACAATCGCCAGTGCAGGCGGCTTTAAGCTGCTGATCCCTGACACGCGGCGCCATTGCGGTTCGTCGTGCGTTTTGCACAAATGAATTTGCCAAGTCTCCATCTCGTTTTCAAACCATTCGGTTCGATTAAGCTTGTCGAGCTTTTTGGAAAGCTGTTGATATAGCTGCTTTAAGTGAATGACATCCGAAAGCGCGTACTTAATCTGGCGGTCCGAAAGCGGTCGCCGACGCCAATCGGTTCTGGTTTCGCCTTTGTCGATTTTTTTATTTAACGACCGCGAAACCAAATTGCCGTAACTGATCGGAAAATCATCGCCCACCATGCCGGCGGCGAGCTGGACATCGAACAGCCGTTTCGGATAGGCTCCACAAGCGCGGTAGCAGAACAAAAATTCTTCTCGAGCCGCATGTGCGATCGTGATGTGATCGCCATCTACCAAGAAGTCCCAGAACGGCATCAAATCATTGATTGCCATCGTGTCGATAATCACATACACGTCGTCAACGGCCACTTGCAGCAAGCAAAGATCTGGGCGATATCGACTCTCGGAAACGAATTCGGTATCGAAGCCAACAAGCTTCGCCCCAACAGATTCTTCGCAAAAAATTTGCAGCTGTGAGTCGCTATCAATGTATTGAAAGTCGGCTGAGGCCATTAAAATACGGTCTAGTTGAGCTCGCGTGAGCGGCGGTGGTGGGAATGAAAAGCCTACTGCCCATGTCGATCGCCGTTGGCTCCGCAAAAGTAGTTTTCTTTGGCGGAGTCAAAGGCGATCATTCCGTTATGTGGCAAAAGACTCGTTGTGGCTTGATTTCAAGCTTCAGGTTAACTAGAACCACGAAATTTTGATAGAGCGAGTTTTTGGTGGCAAAACGTTCAAATTCAAACAATCTTGCCGATTCGCCGCTGTCTACCCAAACACGCTGTGGGCTCCTCGTCAGTGTTCGATGTCCCGAAGAAGCTCGACTGAGTCTGAAGCATGCAATTGATATATTGGATTTAAAAGAACCCCTTGCAGGCGCGTTGGGGGCGGTGTCGGAGACCGTAATCGAAAAAGTCGCGCAATTGGTAACGCAGGCCAACTTGGAGCAACCGCCCAAGCTGAGTTTGGCGATGGGCGAACTGGCGGATTGGGACTTTGAGCGATGGCCGAGTGTGCTCGACCGCTATCAATTGGAACAAATCCAGAGATTTCGTTTTGTAAAAATCGGTCTGGCGGGGGCCCAGCAATTGAGCGACTGGCAGAGAGCTTGGAGCAAACTGTTTGTAAGGTTGCCCAGAAGCACTCAGCCCGTGGTGGTGGGGTATTTGGATCGTTTGCCGGAGGTATTGGAAAGCTCCGGTTCGACGAAGGACATCAGTGATCGTTGCCCTTCGATCAAACAGTTGATCGAGTTTGCTCAATCGCAGCCTCTGGTGTCGACGATTTTGTTGGATACTTGGTGTAAGCAAGAGGGCCTGTTTGCCAAAATCAGTGATCGACGTTTGCAAGAAATCATCGTTAATGCCAACCGAGTCGGGTTGACAGTCGTGGTGGCGGGTTCGGTAAAGATCGATTCGTTGCCACGAGTGATTCAAGCGGGGGCGAGTTTGGTGGGCGTCCGAGGAGCGGTTTGCGCCGGCGACCGAAGCGGGCAATTGTGCGAACAGAAGTTGCAAGAGTTTTGTCAGCGAATGATGGAAGTTAATTCGTAGCCGGAGTCGCCAGACTTCGGGATGCGGTACAGTAAGGCTCCTGAACTCTGGCGAGCCCAGCTACGACGCCTCCCATAGTCGCCTTCGGCTGACTAACTGAATAAATCAGCAACCACGTTCCCATCATCGGCGACGGTAAACGGACGGCCTGAAGGCGAGACCACTTTTTTGGTCAGGGAGAGCCCCATGCAAGTTGCGATCGTGGCGTTAAAGTCCGTGACGCTAACCTTGTTTTCGACTATCTCACGACCTTCTTTATCGGTTTTGCCGTATTTGATTCCACCTTTGATTCCACCCCCGGCCAATAAACAGGTGAACGCTTGCGGGTAGTGGTTCCGGCCATTTTCGCGTTCGGCAAAAATCTTTGGCGTGCGTCCAAACTCGGTCGCTACCACCACCAGCGTTGTCTCCAGCAAACCACTGGCCTCTAAATCTGCCAACAATGCGGCCAACGCTTTATCCAGTATAGCGCCTTTTGTTTCGACTTGTTCAAAATTGTTGCCGTGTGAGTCCCAGCCACCGTCATCGACTTCGATAAACTTGACGCCGTTTTCGACCAAACGCCGAGCCAACAAACATCCTTGGCCGAACTTTCCGCGGCCGTAACGATCCCGTACTTCGTCTTTTTCTTGAGTCAAATCAAAGACCTCCAAGTCCTTGCTCTTCATCAACGATACCGCTTCGTCGTACATTGACGCGTAGGCGCGGGCTTGTTTGATATCGAATTTCTTGGTGAACCCGGCGTTCATGCTGTTTAACTTTTTCAGCCGAGCAGCGAATCGATTTTCGGTCACATTTTTGTGGAGTTGGCTGTGTTGCAAACCCGCTTCTGGATCGCCAATCGGTAGCGCCGCGTGTTTGGATTCAAAATACCCAGCCCCGAGCCCTGAGCTACTCCCGCCGATTTTTACGTTGCCAGGAAGTGTGCGTTTGGATTGCTCAAGCATCCGCGATGACCAAGCCCCTAAGTCGGGATGTTGAATCGTGCCCCGTAAAGCATAGCTGGTGTGCATGTAGTAGCGACCATGGCCGTGTGATCCTTGCGTCGAGTTCATCGAATT
>CAZKTR010000156.1:0-7565 GCA_964555525.1 uncultured Pirellulaceae bacterium | reverse complement strand
GACTCTCTTGTGCGTGTGCCAGGTTTGCCGGAGTTTCTGAAACTTCTTCGCTAGAGGTTGTAGCACTTTCTTCGGAATCGCTTTTGGCTTTCTCCAACGACTCATAAACCCAGTCGCGTGTGATCAAAGCATCTGCGGTAATCGGTTGATCTAACCCGGGACCGTAGATAGCGTAAAACGGAATCGCACCTTTCGAATTACCGAGCTCTTTCATAAGGGGCAGCATCTCATTGAGTTGGTTTTTGTTTCCTTTGTCAGCTTTAAGTGCGACAATATTATGTTCTTTGAAAAATACGTTTGTTTCTTTGACGTTCAAGACACCTGTCTCGTTTATTACGCAAGTCGCTCAGTTCGGGCCCGTGAAATCGATAAAGACTAAACGGTTTTTGTCGCGAAGTTCACCCAGAGATGCTTTGGAAAATTCTTGCCAATCCAGTTTGTATTGTGATGGCCCGAGTAAAGAAATCGCGGCAAAACTACCAATCCCGATGATTCCCAGTCCCCAACCCCAGCCTTTGAGCTTTTCTCCAAACTTGGCGACATCAGAAATTCGACCGATCCACCAACAGCCGAACGCGACCACCAGCAACAAACTCAAGACTGCAACCAAGTATTCGCTGCGTGGTTTTTCACTGAAACCTGCCAATAGAAAAACAACCGTTGCCATCAACACAAACCCAGTTACCTCTTTGAATGTCCCCATCCACTTACCGGGCTTCGGTAACCAACTGATCAATTTCGGAAAAATCCCAATCAGCAAATATGGAATCGCCATCCCCAAGCCGATCGCACCAAAGATCGCGTAAGTCACCCAAGCGGGTTGGCCAGCGGTAATGGCGAGTGCGGGGACCAACATCGGTCCAGTGCAAGGTGTTGCTAGGATAGTAGTCAGGATCCCCAAGAAAAAAGCACCTGACAATCCTTCTTCTTCCGCCTTCTTGCCAACAACGTTTCCGCCGCTGATGCCCGGGATAGGAATTTCCCAAACTCCCAACATGCTTAATCCAAAGGCAAACACAACCGCGGTGATCACGATCGACCCCCACATGCTCTTGGTGAGTAGGTCGCCCCATCCGTATCCGAAGAACGCCGACAGAGTTGCCAGAACCAGAAACACCGAAATCAAACCCGCTGAAAACGCCAGATTGAGCATAAAGACTTTGCCACGATTTTCGCCCGCTTGTGACACGAACGACATGATCTTCAGTCCGATCACTGGCAGCACGCAAGGCATCGCGTTCAAGATTAACCCAGCTGCCAACGCCATCAGTAAATAGCTGATCAGGCTGGAAAGCTCTACGACCGGTACGCTACCTGCTTGAGTACTCCAAAAGTTAGCTGCGTTCTTGTTCATTTCGTCGCGGCTTGTTTCGCCCGCCGTGAATCTAAGTGCCACTGGTTCGCCCGTCGCCTCGGTGCCGACTGCGATTGGGATGTTGAAGTCGACGACGGTTGGCATATCGCAGCCTTTGTCACAGCAAACTTGGTACAGTAGTTTTCCGCTCAGATTGAACTTTCCGGGTACGATTTCTTGCTCAGGCGTTAGGGCAACTGTCCATGTTACCGAGTCTTCGTGGTACATCTGCAATTCGCCTGCGACCGTATGTTCCTCTGCCTCACTAGAAGCAACTGGTTGTGAAACGTTCCAGCCGGTCGTTTTTTCGAAAAATATGATTGTCGGCTGGGCGATCGTTTCTGGACGCTTTGATCTTTCAAAGCCGTAGATGTGCCAGCCCGATTCCATCTTCGCCGTGATTTCTATCGTTGCTGTTTCTCCGGCTTTAACAACTGGGTCAAGCAAGCGCCCCTTGATTGTGGCATTCCCGTTGTCAATTCGAAATTCTTCCTGGCCGATAACGTTGTCTGGAATAGTGAGCTCAGAAAGTTTAGCAACGATGGTACTAAGTTCTTCATCAAATGGGATGCACGTATCGCTACAGACTTGTCCGTCAACTCTAAATTCTATTCCCAGCTTTTCGACGTCAACGCCTGCATTGATTTCGATGGGAGCAGACCAAACTACCGTTCCAATAAATTCTTCTTTCTCCTGGCCAAGTTCATCAAATCCGGTTTCGGGGGCTACGTCGGGAACAAATGGCCCAACGATTTTATAGTCGGTGGACTCGGTCACCTGAATTGTTGTTGGTTCCTGACCGTCCAATTCTTTTTGCGAGTACCCGTGCCAGCCATCTGCGATTTCCAAGCGAACGTTAAGTTGACCCGCACGTTTCGAGTTTTCATCGGAGACTTTGTCAGCTGAGAAATCACCATCGAATGTGTAGGGGCCATCGTCTTGAAGCAATTCATCAAATTCAATTGGGTTTATCTCCTGAGCCCATCCGTTGCTGACCGGTGTGGTCCACAATCCGAATAGGCACACAAGAGCTGCCAATTTAATGATGAGATGGCTGGTTAGTTTAGTATTCATTACTTATCTTTGTTACTGAAAGCGTAGCAAGTTTGCTCGTGATCGTTTTTGCAGTCGAGTCGTTGTAGATTGTAATCAACGAAGGCAGTGAATCCTACGCCTCCACAAAAAATACGGCTGCCACTGGGGCAGACCTTTTAGGGCTGGGCCTTTTATCGTGGTTTCGCTAACTGATTGCCCAAGTTTGTTGTTTTGACCAGAATTCGGTCATAGCTCGTAAGATTATGTAAGGTTGGTCGACTAAGACTGCAGTGATGATGTGGTGGGATTGGATCGCCGGTTTTGTGGCGTGCGCTTTTGCCGTTCGTTCAACGTTGACTACGAGAGGTTTAGGGGCGATGCCGATAAATAATAACTGGATAAAAATTGGGGCTTTGGTCGCGGCACTGGCGGTTGTCCTAGGAGGACTTGACTGGTATCAATATGCGACGACGGCAAGCTCCGGGCAATGCTCGACTGAACAGGCTGCCGCAGGGCAAGCGGTGGCGATTAATAAGGCGGCCTATTTTCAGTTTATACATGGTTTGGCAATCATATTGGTGGGTGTTATCGGAGTGTTGCGTCCCAGTCGCATGTTGTGGGTTAACGGAGTTTTCTTCTTGCTGGGAATCTTGTTGTTTAGTGGCAGCACGTATCTGTCGGTATTCGTTAACTATCCTTGGTTAGAATACGTGAAGTTGTCAGGTGTTTTAACGCTTGTTGGTTCGTGGATTTTACTGGTGGAAGCAGGCTGCCCAGGCTGGAATAAAAAACATTGCTCTGTGACCCCGCAGATCGAACAGTCTTCGACCTAGTCGTCTGTCCTGATTGAGATTTACCGTAGCTGGATTCACCAGAGGCTGTTACTTTATTAGCCGCAGGGCGATAGCCCACGGTTTCCGCTTATCGTGGTGAAAACCGTGGGCTATCGCCCTGCGGCTCAATTTTCTGGCTCACGCCTGAGGCTACAACACGTCGCCACTATCGTGGCCGAAAAATTTCTAAAGTGAGTGCCATTGGGCGCTAGTCACGGTTTCATCGCCCATAAACCGTGGCTAGCGCCAAAACGGCTCAGGTTATTGTTTTCAATTTGAATAAAGCGACAAGCTCGTCAGAATTCAGGTCAATCAAAAAAACCGAAGTCTAACGATTCCGGCTACAAGCTTCCGTAGTTGATCCAGATTGGCCAACGAAAAAATGGCCTTGCTGCCTGCCATCTTGGGTTCTCTTGGCCAATTAGTTTGCATTGCGGAAATATTCGCGGCGGTGTTTTTTGGCTTCCAACAGAAGCGATTTCCATTTTTTAGTTGTGCTGCTTTTGAGCAAGTCCTTGAGCAAACTATCGGCGTCGGGCGAATCCAATTCGGCTAACAGGATGGTTGCCCTGCGGTAATGCAAGTGAATGTCCCGGCAAACTGACTTGATGGATTTAGCTTTCTTTTCGGTGACCTTGTCCGATTCAAGTAATCGTATGAGCTCGTCGTAGGCGGCAGGGCCTAAGCGAAAAAGAACTTGCTTGGCTTTGGTTTTCATGTTTTCATCGTCAGCACTTAACGCGATTTTCCATTTGGCGATCGTTTTTAAGTCCGGTTTTTGAGTCGTGAGATCGCTAAGGTTTTTACGCAGGAGTTGAACAGCGGTATCAGGCGAATTCAGCAGTTGGTGAAAGGCTGTAAATGCTTTTTTCCCGTCGCGGCCTATCAAGGATGCGAAAATTTCGCTTTGAGGAATTCGGTCGTCCGCTTTGATTGATCGAATGTCCCACAAGTAGTTGACGCCGTCCGTGCCACCACTGATCAATGATTGGTCACAAGCACCAAATTCGACCGTGTAAATGGAACCGTCGTGGTCTTTAGCCTCAAAGACTTTGTCTCCGGATGCGATATCAAATATCAGGACTTTTCGACGAGTTCCCGCTCCAAACCACAGATCGTTTTTTGCAATGTCGATCGCTCCATACGAGAACCAGTCGCTATTTTCGATCACGGAGACGGGTTCGAGATTCCGGTTGAAAAAACGGATCTGGCGTGCCTTATCGCAGGTGGCAATAAATGTTTCATCATGAGAGAGCTTCAATCCGTAGGCCCGCGTATCAGCATTGCGCTCATTGACGACTAACGATTTCGTTTCTTCACCCGTTTCACAATCCCAAACTCGGATGGCTTTGTCCCACCCCGTGGTCAACAACGTTGTGCCATCGTTGTCGATGTCCAATCCGTAGATCTGTTGGTGTTCTACCTTGGCGATTTGTTCGTCGTTTTCCAAGTCAAAAACGTAGGCGGCGCTTTGACGGAAGACGGCCGCTGCGATTCGCTTACCGTTTTTGGAAAAGGCCATTGCATTGACCGAGGAATGCGGATCGTGTCCCTTATTCCAATTCCAAAAATGGGCCGTTTGATGAGTCTTGACGTTCCAGATGACAATGTTGACGTCTGTTTTGGTCGAGTAGCCCAAGGCCAACTGAGTTCCTGCATGGTTAAACGTCAGCTGTCCGAATTGTATTTGTTCGCCTTTTGGGGTTTCGAAGGTTTTCACGATGTCGCCGCTGTCAATGTCGACGAGGTGAATTCCATTGGTATTGATAAACGCGAGGTGTTTATTGTCTCCCGACATGGCGCAGTAGGAGGAAGCTCTAACGGCACCGCCGGGTAAGGGTTGCTGCTCAGTCGTCTCGGCATCCCATTGATAGATGTTGGAAGCCCACCCAGATCCGTAGAGAAATTTACTGTCGTTTGTGTATTGGACCGTCCAAGGTTTCCAGCGACAGTCTTTCAAACTTCCAGTCTCTTTGCCGTCTTCTGGGTTGAGTAAGCGGATTCGATAGTCGGAACCGATTGGTGCGCCGACAGCGATTTGTTTACCATCGGGGCGAAAGTCAATATCAGAGGTGTAGGCTTCGGCGTTGTTGGTCGGCAGAATCACAAACTCCCATACCGTTTTGCCATTGGTCGTATCATAAAGACGAGCCGCGCTGTCTCGTTCGGAGGCAACGATTTGAGAGCTGTCTGGAGAAAAGTCAAATCGAACAACATTATCGCCTGTTTGGATTTCTCGAATTGACTCGCCTGACTCAGCGTCGAACAACTGAATCGTTGTTCGCTTTTCACTGTTGATCAATGCAAGTAATTTTCCATCTGGCGAAAACCGCGCGTAGCTATAATCACCTCCAAAATCCAACCGGTCGCCGCTGTCGAAATTGTCCTCGGAGAATGGTTTTTCGGGTTTGTTGGGTATTTTGTAAATCAGTTTTCCCTTGGGATCGCAGACCCAGCAACCGGTTGGACCGCCGATGGCGATTCGTTTCGAGTTAGGGCTGACATCGATGGCCTTCCAGCGTTGATCGGTGGGCGAATCAACGGATTCTTCTTTCCCGGTTTCTGGATCGATGAAGACAAGTTCACCAAAGGCCGAAGAAATAATCAGTTTACCAGAGCTGGGCATGATGGTCATGGGGCGAATTCCGTAACCGGCAGCTCCAACTCTGATGCCACTGTTAACGTTCTGCTGGGTCTTCCATTTTTCTTTGCCCGTCTTGGTATTCCAAGCAATCAGCCATTTTTCACTGATCGAGAAGACGATTTCTTCGTCCTTGGAAAGGGTGATCATGGATGGAGAACTGGCCAAATGGATGAACCGTTTGGTTCCAAGTCGCATGAGTGCATCTTGCGGAAGTGGGTCGCCCAGCCGATCCAATCGCGGCTCTGCCGTTTCGGGCGAATTGTCTTGTATTGCAAATGATGAAACAGGACTTAGGCCCAAAAAAAGTGCCAACCCGAATACGATCAAAGAGTCAAAGCGAATCATAGGGCCCTCCTGTTCAAATGTGTCGAAATTGGCAACTGAGTTTGGCACTTCCTAATCGCATCAGCGAAGATTCGATTACGCGTGCATCACGTTTTCATTCAGCGTCTCCGCGAGCGGCGCGCAGACGTTGCCAAACATCGTCGGTCATCTGATACTGGTAGCACCCCTTAAGCATGTTTGCAAACAGCGGGTCGTCTTCGGCCACTTGTTCGAACAAAGCGATATAGTCCTCGCCATGATTGCCAAGCAGATGTTCGACGGGCCCGGCAGCGAGATGTCCATGGGTCTTTTCATTGCCTCGCCAATAGGCAGCCATGATAAACTTCCATTGAGCCTCCGCGGATGCCGTAAAATTCATTGGAACAACGTAGCCGCCCGCATTGCTGGGCGGGTCGTCTAGGGGCCAAGGCAAATCAGGCAGCGGCGGCGCGTCAGTGCCGCTGAGCTCCGCGATCCAGGCTGTCGCAAACGCGTCCCATTGAGCATCTGTCAGGTTGTCCCAGCGATGGTCGTTCATGAGCCAAACTCTTTAGGTTGGAATAACGTTTGTCGTAATCAAGCCGGCGAAGCGACGTTAGGATTTTAACTTTGGACGAAATTAAAAACAAATGGCCGCCCGAGCGAATTGCTCGGACGACCTGAGTTAATACTCAATCAGACTCGCACTTAGTCTGAACAGCAGCAGGATGAGCTGCAGCCTTCGTCGCAAGCGCAACGACCGCCGGTATCACATGCACAGCCTTCTTCATCACATCGACAATCCAAGCAAGTACAAGCGTCGCCACAGCAAGCGCATGGTGCTTCTGGTGTCGTAGAGAACGCGCCAAATGCCAGTGACGTGGCGGCTAGACCACCAACTAAAACAAGTGCTAAAAGAGTGTTTTTGATCATAACTTGATCTCCAAATTTGAGTTTTGTAAAAAAGTAAATCGACTCAAACGGGAGATCTATTTCAACCAAACACACAGCAGCGCCTGTCTGCGGTTGTGACTTATTGGTCGACAGGCGAATGTTATGAATTCCTTCCCAGTTGTAAATAGGGAAGGTGTAAAATGTTGAGGTAGCAGTGAGAACGTTGAATCGGATTGATCAACTTCGTATGCAGCCGAACGAATCGCTTTTTTCGGTTCGCTGTCGGAGCATTTGCAATCAGGGTCGCATTGATTGCCAGTTTTCGATGTACAGCACGAACACCCTGACGACTGTGAGGATCCACAACAACAGGCAGACGATTGGCAACACGTAGAAGCGCCATTCGATTTGCAGCAGCAATTTGTGTCGCAGCAGCAGGTCGCAAATACCCATGAAGGTAATGCGATTAGCAAACAGACAATAACAGTTGTGAGATAACGAA
>CAZKTR010000155.1:0-7625 GCA_964555525.1 uncultured Pirellulaceae bacterium | reverse complement strand
GTAGGAGTAGGCGTACCACCTGTCACGGTCAATACTGCATCTCCGAATGTTGGAGTAAGTGAAACACCTTCTGGAATTGTCAAAAATCCTGTAGGTCCAGCAAAAGTATCATCGCTAGTGGTTTGCAATTCAAATTCAGCTTCACCCGCTCCGACAATGTTGAACTCAAATGTAGCAAACAAGAAGGCATCAGCGTCTGCATCGAAGCCAGAATCGAAGTCGGAAAAGCCACCGTCAAGACCTTGTTGGTTGATGCTCTGAGCTTGCAAAGTTGCTATCCCTGAAGCATTAACACTACCAGGGATAGAATTGATGTCTCCCATTTCTACGATGGTGTTACCGTCCTGGTCCATGAAACTATCCAGTACCCCGTTGGAGTTTAGGTCTACGTCGGCGTTATTGAACCTAGTAGCCGTAAATGGAGCGGTGAAGCTTGAATTTATGAGAGTTCCAGAAGTAATTTCAATTATCGCAGGATTACTGGAGGCCAAATCGACCTGAACACCGTCAAAATTAAAACCATTTCGTACAAACACAAATCCAGTACCAGTACCGTCACCAGCATCCACAGTATTCGTGGTATCGGTTACGTTCATGCCTTGACCAAACGATACGAAAATGTCTGGGCAATCGGCCGCCAGTAGTTGTCGAGCTTCAAGCTTTTGATATTGACGGGAGACTGTCGGTTTTGATTTGCGTCGAGTCGTTTGGTCCTGGTTGCGGAAAAAAGACTGGGTCAAATCGGCTACATAGCGAAGCATATCGGATCTCAAAGTAATAAGGACTCAGATAGAAAATTAATTGCGTCGGTTGCTATCAATTGCGCGACCAGCTGGGTTGGCGCAAGATATGAGGCAATGGGCTCAAAGCTTGCCTAACTGTTTTAATTGCCCAGCCCGATTTTTTCAAAACGAAACCCGGAGAATGCTTCAGAATTTGCAAGTTTTGCGTCAATTGGGACGGTTTTGACTCTCAGTGCTAAAATGAACCCTCAAAGATTGCTTTTGGCCAAAAATCGCATTCGTTAGCCCTGACTGGCTAGTGGCATCATCGCTAGCACTGGAAAAACCGTGGTAAACGTCAAAGTTTACCAAACCCAGAGCTACTTTCTGCCGATCGACTAAATGTTAGTGCCTCGTCGTCTTCGTCGAGGTGGCGTCAATATATGTGTTGAATTGGTAATGAGAAGATCATGGAAGATCGCCTTTCAAATCCTAATCGTTTTTGCTTTTCCGTCATTTGTGGAAATGTAATCAAGGATGCCCAACAGAGCTTTTGGCCTCGACTATTACCGTTAGTTGCGGTGTTGATCGTGACATGCGGTTTGGCTACCAGCTCGGCCATTGCTGCTGAGCCGGATTGGATTTGGACGCCAAAAACAAATATTGCCAAACGATCCAAAGATCCAAGTGAGTGTTTCTTTCGGAAGAAATTTACACTGATCGGTCCAGAGAAAGCCGAATTGATTTTTTCGGCGGGCGATGAATACGAAATCTACTTGAACAATCGTTTGGTTTCTCGCGGGCAGTCTTTCGGCGAATCTAAGACCGTCGATGTGACAGAATTTATCGAGCCAGGTGTCAATTTGGTTGCAGCTCGCGTGAAGCATTACGACAGTCCTGTGCCGGGCTTATCGTTGAAGTTTCGCGTCAAAGAAAAAAACGAAACACGTTGGCGGAGTTTAACGACTGACAACACGTGGAAAACACGTGTTGTAGAAACACTTGATTGGAACCAGAGCACTTATAGTGATACTGGCTGGATCGCCGCCAAAAGCACCTCCGCCGCTCAAGTTGCTAAAGCAAAACAAAAAGTCCTTGATCAGGCGAAAGCCGCGGCTGCGGTAGCGCAACAAAAGCAAGCCGCCAAAGACAAACTGGCTGCTGAAAATAAAGCCCAGCAAGCAAAATTGGCTGCTCAGTCACAACAAAAAACTGAGCAAAAGCTTGCCGATACGCAACTCAAAGCCAGTCCGGCAAAGTTCATCAGGAGCACCGACCTCACCAAAAAGAAGACCGACAATAAGCTTACGCGAGTCGGACAAGAAAAGGCCCAGTCTGCTAGTACGCCTCGACGATTCGATGTCAGTACCGAGTTCGCCGTTGGGAAGGTTTTCTCTGCCAAAGAAACGGGCTCGTTGATCGCAATGGAATTCGACGAGTTCGGTAAGCTGTTGCTTTCGCGAGAAGGCGGCCCATTGATGATTGCCGATCCGACCAAGCCAGCCAACGACCCCAATCGAATACGAGTTTATTGCGACGAAGTTAACTCTTGCCGCGGGATCTTGCCACTCAACGGCAGCGTATATGTGACAGCGAAGTCTCACAAAGGGCTAGGTTTGTATGAGCTAAACAATGTCAAAAACAAAAAGAAGCTGACGATCGCTCGCCAGTTGCTTTCCTTTTCTGAAGTTCCTGGGGACAACGGCCCGCAAGGTATCCAGTTGGGCCCCGATGGTATGCTGTACGTCGTTGTCGGCAATAACTGTGAAGTCAAGCACGCATTCGCGCGGACCAGCCCATTCAAAAACTTCCATGACAGCAACATCGTTCCCGAGTTGGAGAATCGAAACAGCAAAACACCCGGCGGCTCGATCGTCCGAGTCTCTTTGGATGGTGAAAGTGTAGAACGAGTTGCCGGAGGAATTCATAACGCCCGTGACTTGGTCGTGGCCGCCGACGGCGAAATGTTTGTGCACGATAGCGACACTTACTCGGACATCGGCCTAACGTCGCACCGTCAGTCACTCGTTTATCACGTGCCAGCAGGCGCTGATCTGGGCTGGCGTGGCGGTTGGTCATCGTTTCCGGATTACTTTGTCGACGGAACCCAAGCGATGGCAACTACCGACACGGCCTCTCCGACGGGTGCTGTCCAATACAAGCATATGCAATTTCCACATCGCTATCACGGTTCGATATTTTTTGCGGACTGGTCACAAGGTCGTATCCTGACTGTAAAACCACTTCCTGACGGAGCTGGTTTTACTGGCAAGCCACAAGCGTTTCTTTCGGGACGTCCGCTAAACGTTAGTGATTTGGCCGTTGGTAAAGATGGAAAT
The DNA here is from genome assembly GCA_964555525.1 of uncultured Pirellulaceae bacterium. GTDB lineage: Bacteria > Planctomycetota > Planctomycetia > Pirellulales > Pirellulaceae > Mariniblastus. Next base: position 4,564 of record CAZKTR010000155.1, on the reverse strand, counting down.
CTCTACTTTTGCACGGGAGGTCGAGGCACCGAAGGCGGCGTGTATCGTGTTAGCTGGAAAGGTAAAACTCCTGAGGCGTTGACAAAATACAAAGACGATATCGATAAAGCGTTGCGTTACCCGCAACCGGATGCTGCTTGGGCTCGACAAGACATTGCTCAACTGCGAATTAAAATGGGTCGCAGTTGGAACAGTGCGGTCGAAGAAGTTGCTTTGGATACTTCCAAGCCGACCAAGCAACGCCTTCGCGCTTTGCAGCTAATGGGGTTGTATGGTCCGCTTCCATCTCGAGGTATTCTGCAAGCCCTGCAAACTGACGCGCAACCTGCCATCCGAGCACAGATTGTTCGGCTGTGTGTTCGGAAGCCGGAAGTGTTCAAGGAGGACATCGCATTGAATTTGGTGAACGACAAGAATTCATACGTTCGTCGAATCGCGTGTGAAGCTTGTGTTCGTTTGGGTGTTCAGCCGAACTTTGAATCGCTGGTTCCAATGCTGGCATCTGACAATCGCGTCGAATCCTTGGCAGCACGTCGTTTGCTCGAACGTATTCCAAGCCGGTTTTGGCAAGACAAAGTGGTTGGCACAGATGATAAACGGCTGTTTATAAACGGTGCCGTGGCTTTGCTTTCTCAAGAACCGACGCTTGAACAAGGCTATGAGGTCTTGGCGAAGTCCAGCCATTTGATGGATGGATTTTTGACCGACAACGAATTTGTTGATTTACTGCGGGTCGTTCAACTGGCTTTGACGCAGTGCAACGTTCAACCAGTTCGCGTAGAAGGCTTTACAAAACGTATCGTCAGCGAATTTCCAACCGCAAGCTCACCGATCAATCACGAGCTCGCTCGCGTGCTTGGTTACCTAAAAGCAGGCGATTACTCGGGGCGTTTAGACACCTATTTGTCAGACGACAAAGTACCCGTGGCTGACCGAGTTCATGTTTCGATGTACCTACTTAATAGTCAAGACAATTTGACCACAAACGAAAAAGTTTCAATCTTGAACGCGTTAGAGACTTCTCTTTCAGTAAGCAACGCTGGTGCCAACTACAACAAGTACGTACAACAAGCGATTAAGAAAATCTCTGGGAGCGTCGCCGGATTCGATGTTTCAGCTGTATTGGCCAACGGACATCGCTGGCCAAAAGCAGTGTTGACAGCGTTTTACAAAATGCCAGAAAAATTGGATCGTAAAACCGTTGATGCCGTGATCGCCATGGACCAGCGAATGGTTGAACTTGGGTCCACTGGCGAGGCGGCTGAACAAGTCCGCCTAGGTGTGATTGCGGTCTTGGCGCGTGATGGAAGTGAAACCGGTATGCAGTATCTGCGAGAGTTATGGTTGCAAGAGCCTGATCGACGTAGCGACCTCGTGATCGGGTTGTCTCAGCAACCAAGCGAAAATTGGGTCTACTTGGTCGGCACCTTGCCAAAATTGGATGACCTAACCGCAGTCGACGTGCTACACAGATTGGCCTTGATTGGGCAGCGTCCCAAAGAAGCCTTTCATTATCGACAGGTGATTGAGATCGGTTACCGTCTACGGGGACAAGGCGCTCATCTTGCGGCCGACCTACTGCAGCATTGGTCAGGACAGCCCGAAGTTGCAGCCAATAAATCGCCCGATTGGAAGGCCCGTTTGGCGCATTGGTCCAGCTGGTATGAAACACGCTTTGCCGATGGGGAAGCGATTGTTTCGGATATCAATCAAAAGAAAATCGGTCGTTATTCGGTTGCTGAAATCGTAGATCAGCTTGCTAAAGCTGGCCCCGGTGATGCTTCTGCAGGTCGACATGTTTTTGCCAAAGCCAATTGTGCGGCTTGTCATCGAATCGGTAACCAAGGGCAAGGGGGTGGTCCAGATCTGACGAACATGACCGCTCGTTTCTCGTTACGTGAAGCCGTTGAGGCAACCATCGATCCATCAGCAGTGGTTTCCCAACGCTACCAGTCAAAGAAAATTTTGACCGTGGATGGAATTACCCATCAAGGTATGGAGATCGATCAAGTCGACGGTAGCTACGTGTTACTGAGCAAGCAAGGCAAACGGATTCGAATTGACGCCAACGATGTTCAGGAAATCAGTAGCGACGGACTCTCTGCCATGCCCGAAGGCATGCTTGATCAGTTAAGCATGACTGAGATTCGCGACTTGATGGCTTACTTGACGAAGCAATCAGCATCAATGATGGCCGATGACACGAAGCAACCCGAAGGTCCGTCTGCTCGCATCGGAGCCATGCCAGCGGTTCAAAAAGTTCGTTAGTATGCCTGTCCTTAAACGGCTTTGGGGGGTAAGAGTATTATCTACTGGGTGTTGGCATGCTTACGCGTTGGATGTGTTTTGGGAAAAGTCCCGTGAGCATGTTTTTTGAGGGGCTTTCTAGAGTCAAGCCACTTCTGATCGTAAACATGGCACCCCTCGCTGGCCAATGCAAGCAAGGTTGCATTGGAACAAGCTGTTAAAGGCGACTCAACGACTAACTTACCGCAACCGGTTCGCCAATCGAGTAATCCACGGAGTTTCCTGATTCGCGAATGACATGGCGATACAGCGTATCCCGTTCGATCGGATCGCGACCGGCTTCGCGAATGAGTTCTTCCAATCGCTCGACCGATAAAAACTCAGGTGTCGTTGCCCCCGCGTCGTGATAGATCAACTCGTGCCGGACGGTACCGTCCAAGTCATCAGCTCCGTAAGACAACGCGGTCTGAGCGGTTCCAATGCCCAGCATGATCCAATAAGCCTTGATGTGATCGATGTTGTCCAACATCAAGCGGCTGATCGCCATCGTGCGTAAATCTTCGACCGCGGTTGGCTTTTGGATATGAGACAAACCGGTATTTTCAGGATGAAACGCCAATGGGATAAACGTTTGGAAGCCACCGGTTTCGTCTTGGAGTTCACGCAAACGAATCAAGTGATCCACACGATGAAAAGGCTTTTCAAGATGCCCGTAAAGCATCGTGCAGTTGGTACGAACACCTAGCTGATGAGCTGTTCGATGGATGTGGATCCAATTGTTTCCGTCAGCTTTGTGTTCGCAAATTTGATCGCGAACCTCTGGGTGGAAAATCTCTGCACCGCCACCAGGCATGCTGCCCATGCCTGCGTCTTTGAGCTCTTGAATGATTTCAGCGGTTGGTCGCTTTTCCAAAAACTCAAACCAATTAATTTCGACCGCCGTCCAAGCTTTCAAGTGCAGCTTTGGAAAGTTCTCGTGCAGGAGGCTGACCATATCACGATACCATGCAAACTTTCGCTGGTGATGCAATCCGCCGACCACGTGCAGTTCTGTACAACCGTTGTCTGTGGCTTCTTGACCACGAGCGACGATTTGTTCATCGGAAAAGGCGTAGCTTTTGTCACTGCGAAGATCCGATCGGAACGCACAAAAGTTACAGCGGTAAACGCAAACGTTGGTCGCGTTTAGGTGAGCATTGATGTTGTAGTAAGCCGCATTGCCGTTTTTCCGTTCACGGACCAAGTTCGCCAATTGTCCCAGATCGTTGACGGGGATTTCAAGGTCGTACATCAACAACCCGTCGTCCAAGCTTAGGCGCTGGCCGGCTTCTACTTTTTCACGGATGGCTTTTAGTTTTGGATGGACGGAGAAGATCATGTTGGAAACTGCTGATGGAGGTTTGAAAGTTGTTGTACGTTTAAATCAAAAATAGGTCGATCGTGCCGGCGATGAAAAGCCCAATGCTAATCACTGCGTTGACATTGAAAAAGGCGATGTTCACCTTCGTCAGATCCTGAGCCGAAACAATTGCGTGTTCATAGATCAATAAACCGGCAACCAAGCCGACACTCAACCAATAAATCCAGCCCAAACCCAACGGTGGTCCACCGAGGTTTTCCGCAAAAGGCAGGGCAATCAAGAACAAAATCGTAACAGCGTGACAAAATGACGCCAGTCGTAACGCGCCGGGAACTCCCAATCGAACTGGAACGCTGTTGAGTTTTTTCTGCAGATCGTACTCGAAATCTTGGCAAGCATAGATGATGTCGAAGCCAGCCACCCAAAACAAAATCGCCAGCCCCAGCGTCGCAGCTGGCAGTAGGTCGATTGGGTTAGCCGCCACGACCAAACCGCGAACCGCCAGCCAAGCACAGACCGGTGATAGCATCAACGCCAGTCCCAGCCAAAAGTGAGCCAGCGAAGTGAAGCGCTTGGTGTAGGTGTATCCAAATAAAATCCCCAAGACAGGGATCGAAACCGCCAGCGGCATGTAGTTGGGCAAAAACAAACAGGTGCCGCCGATGAAGACCAGTGTTGAAATCAGGGTGAACGCAATGACCGACGCCACCGAAAGTTCGCCTGCAGGAAGGTGCCGATTTGCGGTGCGAGGATTCTCGGCATCGATGAAGCGGTCGGCGAAGCGGTTGAACGCCATCGCGGCCGAGCGGGCTCCGACCATGCAAACCAAAATGCCGACTAAGTCCAAGACGCGAAAGTTGACCGCAAAGCCTTCCGGTGCCGGCGCGGCCCAAGCCATCGCTGCAGCCAATAACGCGAACGGCAATGCGAACACGGTATGGCTGAAGCGAATCATCT
>CAZKTR010000154.1:0-7658 GCA_964555525.1 uncultured Pirellulaceae bacterium | reverse complement strand
GGGCTCTCGCCCATGGCTACAACATGTCACCCCATTCGGGGTTAAAGTCAGTGCCATTGGTATCCGCCCTGAGCTAATGACGAAGGACTCCTCCGGAGCCAAACGGCTCGCCCCTGAGACTGTCGTGGGCGCGGCACCCTCACGCACATCGTGTAGCATTACCGTTTCCGTGTCCATCTGTGGTTTTAAAATACACCAATTCGGATCTTAGGACCTGAAAAACTAATTCCACGTGAATATTTGGCTCGTTGTCTTTTGCGACTCAAAAAGCTACTCTATGGATACAAACCTTTCGAGCAACAGCTGATGTTGCTTGAACTCAAATTCCATTACGTTTCACTTTCCAATTTTAGAGCAATACTACAATGGGAATTCTCGATATTTTCGAAGCGATTTTACAGCCGCCACCTCAAAGCAGCGGAGGTAGTCGTCGTTCACCTGGCAACAGCAGTGGATCATCACGTGGCGTACGCTTGCCATCGCTCGAGCCACTGCCCAAACCCGGTGCCGGCGGTGTTGGCGATGTGATGCACTCAGTCGTGCAAATCGTGGCAATGCGAGAAGGGTTCATGGGCGGGATGACGAGTGCTTGGACTGGATCAGGAACGATCGTTCACCCACAAGGCATCATCCTAACTAACTGTCACGTAGCAAATCCGCGAGCGATGGGGATGTCATCGCCGCCGGCTGATCGCTTGGGGATTTCGATTACCGAATCCTCCGATCGAGCACCCGCGCTCAGTTACTTCGCTCAAGTGGTCGCTTACAATGCGGATTTGGATTTGGCTGTGATGCGAATCACGCACGACGTAAAAGGCCGACCGGTCAAACGCCTCAAGCTACCTTGTGTGACGCTGGGCGATTCCGATGAAATGGATTTGGGTGACAAGATTTCGATCTTTGGCTATCCAGGAATCGGCGGCGAAACAGTAACTTACACCGCCGGCAACGTGGCTGGTTTTTCTGGTGAAAAGGGCGTTCGTGAACCACGCGCCTGGATTAAAACCGACGCCACCATCGCTGGCGGTAACAGTGGCGGTACGGCGGTCAATCAACACGGTCGTTTGATCGGTATTCCGACGCAAGCGGCAGCCGGTTCCGGTGTGACTCCCGTCGACGCTCGACCTGTTTTAGACACCAACAAAGACGGTCGCATTGACCAACGCGATACCCCGATGGCAATCGGCGGATTCATCAACGGCTTGCGCCCAGTAAATTTGGCGATCAACTTACTGGAAAAAGCTGGTATGCGAATTGCCAAAGACCGGACATCCGAAGACGAAATTCCGACGCAAAAGCCGTCGCCGATTCGCGGCTTCGATTTTGATCGAATTTTGGAAAAGCCTGAGTTCTCAAACTTGCTGTTTTCCACTCAAATCAGTCACGATGGTCGGCCAATTCATCCGACGCATGTCGTTCCATCGGGCGTTGGCGAAGTTTACGCTTCGTTTGATTTTGACAACTGTCGAAACGGAATGAACTGGAGCGCTGTTTGGACAACCGAAGGCCAAGTCATTATCGAGCAAAAGGACCAGTGGGACGACGGCGAGTCCGGACGGAAGACGGTTAAGCTGACCAATCGACGCGGTGTGCCCAACGGGGAGTATAAATTGGTGCTGGGCATCGGCGGCGAAGTGGCAATGGAAGGTCAAATTGTTGTCGGAAATCGTGTTGACGAATCCGACAGCGAGATCGAAGGCCGAGTTGTTGACGGTCGTACTGGCCGGCCGATAGCGGGGGCACTCGTAATTGCTCTGAAGCCATCTACCAGCATGCGGTCGTTTTTGAAAAGCCGCCGCGAAGAGGATGTTCAGTCTTCTACGGAATCAAATTCAAAGGGTGAGTTTACATTGCCCGATCAGTTGCCCAAGGGAATGGCGTACGGGTTGGTCGTGGCGGCTCGTGGTTACGAACCGCTGACCGTTGAAGGCGCGTTGCGAGTTGGACCGGGGGCGCCAGAACACGCCAACATCGGCGAGATCGAATTGGTACCGGCTTAATCGGCTTTAGCAATCACCCGCAGTATTTGAAACCAACTGCGGGTTCTTTGAGATTTGTTTAAATTAGTTTTCCAGGGCGATCACTATGAGTATTCGATTTCCATCGGATGATAATTCCGGAATGTCTAGTCCCAATGCACCTCGCAGGCGTGGTGGCGGCGGGCTTTTCTTTTTGATGTTTTTGGGTGTGGTCGTCTTTATGTTGATGCGTAGTGTTAACTCTGGGCCAGCGCCGCCAACGGATTCTAATCCGATCGATCAGGGTGGGGTTACTCAATACCCTGACTTGCAACAACCGACGCAACGAGCCGACCAAGGTGATTGGGGGATGGGAGACGGGCCGGTGCAGAGAAATGCGTCGTCAAAGAAGCCAAGCTCAGGATCGTCCAACGCCAAATCCAGTAATAACGACTGGGGCATGGACGGCGTGACCACGACGAAGAAGAAACCAGCGGCCCAAGGCGACTGGGGTCTGGACACTGACGTTGACGCGGGCTCCAAACCTGCCACGCCCAAGAAATCCACCCAAGGTGATTGGGGCCTTGAACAAGTTGATTAGTTTTTGATTCAACGATAAAACGTCAATACAAGCTCGACGCGCAAGCGAGTGCATCGTAAAAATGCACTCGCTTGCACGTCGAGCTTGTATTTTTCGACTTTAAAACGCGTGAGCGAGAACCACTTTGCTGTTCCTCAATTACGCGTCAGGTTACCAAAACAACCAGTTTCAAAAACTGATTTGCTTCGTTTTCTTTGCTTTATAGTTTTCTTTTTTACGATTCTTACCAACCGACATGCCCAAAAAATTACCACCCGAAGTTCAAGCCATCGTGAGCGCTTCGGACGCAGGTTTCTACGCAACGACCGTTCAGTTGCTTAAATCGTATTTGGAGAACAACCCCGATAGCCAACGTGGTTGGATCGACTACGGCCACGCGTTGGGGAACTTGGCTCGATATCGCGAGGCCGAAGCGGCTTACCATCGCGCGATCGAACTAACTGAGGACGGCGACCGAGATTCGATCTACGGGGAACTCGGCAATCTGTTTCGTAACGAAGGCAACTACAACGTTGCCGCTCAGTGGTACCGCAAACAAATCGAAGCTAACCCCAAAGATGCGACTGGCCATGTTTTTCTGGGTAGCCTTGAAGTCAAACGAGGAGAATTCGCGAGCGCGATCGAGATACTTCAGGACGGATTGGAGTGTGAGACGGTTTGCTTTGAGGAACTCCACTTCGCACTCGGTAACGCCTACCGCTCGCTGGAAGAGTTTACGCTGGCGAAGGTGCATTACGATAAAGCAATCGCGGCCGACCCAAAGTACGATACCGCTAAGACAGCTTTGAAGGATGTTAAAAACGCCATCAGTGAGCAACAGAAGTCGTGATTGGGGAATGTCGCCTTTGGCTCTGCGAAAGTCGCGTTACCCTAGGGAGACTTACCCGAAGAGAAAGGCCTGACTGATCGTTTGATTTTAAAATCATTTTGAACGACTCCAGATAGGACAAGGGGTTTAGAAATGTTTAGTGTTTCCAAGATTGAAAGAGCGCTTCTTTCGCGGAGCGAAAGGCGACTTTAGCCACGAAGTGGCGACAGGTTGTAGGCATGGGTGTAAACCCATGGAATACTGTGTCGCATTCCGAAGTCTGGCGAGCTTGTCGCTTTATTCAAATTAAATAATGACGTGAGCCGTTTTGGCGCTAGCCACGGTTTATGGGCGATGAAACCGTGGCTAGCGCCAAAACGGCTAATGAAGCAAACAACGTCTGGCGCCTGCATAAGAATCGCTAGCACTTTAAAGACCGCCAAATACCTTAATTTCGTTGGCAAAACGAGACCTTGTAAAAGACTTGGTTAAAAATCATCCGGTCTAGACGCAGGTTGCGAATTTTGAAAAACTCGCCCGCGTCTACCGAATCCGAGGCGTTCAGAAACTACTTCAAACGGATGGTTATTTATGTGCTCTACGTCATTCACGAAAACAGTCAACCAAGTTTTGTTCGCCGTTGTTGCCATGCTGTTGGCAACCGTATCGACAGCTTCTGCTCAGGAGCTTTTCAGTGGCCAAGGTATCTCGTCGAGCAACAGTAGAAGTTCATTTTCGAATCCATTGTCTCCACAGTTTGATCAACCGGCGAGCAATCCATTGGCGGGGATATTTAAGAAGCCGGCGTTTTTGGAAAACTTAAAAATACCTAAGTTGGAATTTCCGAAACCAAACTTGGGAAACTTGCTCCCTCAGCCGGAACCTAGCAAGCAAACCATGCTGGGAAAAATGAAAGCGAAAACCGACGCGTTCTTCTCCAAAGCATTGGCTTTTGAAAAATTGATCCCAGGGCGCAAACAAGAACAGCAAACAGGCGGTTCACCAGAATGGGAATCAGTAAGAAAAACGATGGAAGAAATTCTTGCTCGAAAAGGCGAACAGAATCCGTTGCGATCTGCGAATGGCGGCGGCAATACGATCCGCCGCTAGCCGAGAAGTCTTACGAGTTCTGGAGAATCGCAGCAAGACGCCTGCAACTGCGGCCTTAGGAAGAATCCTCAAACTCGATTACGAAATGAAAAGTACAGGCCGTAGATCAACGCGAGTAATCCAAAGAACGCCAACGACCCTGGAACTCGAATGAATCGAATTTCGTTCTGTAAGTTGTAGTAAATCCAGCCCAACCCAACTACCAAAATCAATCCGCCCAGCAAAGCGATCATCATGTGCTTTAGCCGAAATCGGCGGTTGACGCTGCGTTTGGCAAACTCAAGCACTTCATCTCGGGGCCCCGATGGCACGCCTTTGCGTGTAAGTTCCGCGTCGACCATCCCAACCGTTGCGCCGCGAGAAAGTCGTTGTACGGCATCTCTTAAGTCGTTTGGATCATGCACAGTGGTTTACTCAATCAGCGGTGTTATCTTTTTGCCTTATACCGGCTGAAATAAACTTTATTAACGGTAGTTATTCGTGTTTTCCCAAGATCGTAAATTAGATCGATAGAAGGCGGTTCCCACTATAACGAAAACAGCGATCAATAAATCTCCAATTAAATTGACTATCGAAAAATCTTCCCCAATAACCCCTGAGGTGGAAAAAACAAACGGGAATCCAGTTTGCGTTGCGGTTCCAAAGAGCAAGGTTTGCGGCAGGTTCGCCAATACAAAAACTATCGCAAATAAAATTTCGAGCCAGTATTTCCCCAGCCAGCTCAGCATCTCAAAACCCAGTTTAACGATGATAGTTGGTTGCGTACGCTAACAGCTGTTCGCCCACGAGCATCAAAATCAAAAAGCAAAACAACAATCGGTTTAGCATCGAAGCGGGTTTAATCTTGGGCTCAGGATTGAACTTATCCCAGTCAACCAACTTCGCTTGCGTGCTCGCCAAACGATTCACTAAATCCTTGCGATCGGCTTGAGTTAAATCGCTCTCCACGGTGTCGATGTTGATTGCAGTTCGACGGACGTCGATTTGTCCATCGATCCGCTGTCCCCAAATTTCGTACACGCTTGCTGTGTCGGTAGTCAAATTAGCAAGTAACGTTTCACCTTTAGGGCCCGTTTCCAAACCAAACGGAACCTCCATTCGCTCTTCGGGATCACCGACGATCATCGTCGCTTCTTGACGAAATTCGTTTTTAGGATAGCTTTCAAGGATTGGTTGTTCCACCAACTGATCAAGACTAGAGAAACGCCCAGCGGCAACAAAATCTTGCAACAGCAGCATTATCGGCAGGTAAGTCGCGTTCCGCATCCAGTTATTCCACTCAGGACCGGCTGTTGTCGTGACCGCCACACAGTGACCAGAGCCGAATTTTTTACTGACCACCAACGGGTGCTGTTTCGCTCCTCGCACCGTCGCCAAAACCTCGACCGTCAAGGCATCCGTTGACTGGCTCCACTCTAACGGCGGAGCAATCACCTGGCTGATTTGAACCAAGTCCAGCAACGAATTCTTAACTGAGTTGGCGGGCGCAAATACTGGATGTTGGATCGGTTGGATGTCTGACGCTTCACCGTCGAGTCGCTCAGGGACTTCGTAGATTCGTTCGAGTGGTAACGGAAAGACGCCCTCGCCGCGACGATACAGATCCTGAGTATAAAACCCGAGATTGGCGTTGGGGCCCATGAAGAATACCACTCCGCCGCCATCAGCAACGTATTGTTCAAGCGTCTTGACGCCGGTCTCCGAAATGTTTGCCATGTCGAACAGAAACACCGTGTCATACTTACTCAGCTGCTCGACCGTGCAGTCACGCAGGAAAGCCTCGTCAGCCATCTGAGTTGAAATGCCAGTGGACCCACCGGGGTTCATCACAATCGAGAAAATTTCGCTTGCTTCTTTGGTCGCAGATTCGATCAATAAAACTTCAGATGATTTTTGAATCGACACGACGCAACTTCGTTGGTTGTCGACCGCCAGGGAGTCGTTTTCAACTTTGGCAACGACGGCATGTTGTCCGACCGAATTAAAGAAAACCGGGAACACTTGTTGCACCGATTCACCGGGTTCGATCGCATCAATAAACACGGTCGGTAAACGGACCACGTCCGGCGACAAACTTTCGACTCGGCTGCCTTTTTCAACTTGCGGGTACTCCCAAGATTCGACTTGAACTTGGATTTTCTTGGCCGTCATGGCCGAGAAGTTCTTCACTGTCAATTCCATCATCAACGGAGTTTCTGCAGCCCGAACGTTACCAACGGCAACCAATTGCGTTACCGCTAGGTTAGAAGCGATTGACTGCGAACAGTCAATCAGTTCGACCGCTGCGCCAGTGCGTTCGATGTTCAAGATCGAGGCTTTGATTTCTTCGGGGGCCTGCCAATCTCGCTCGCGAAAGTCAGATATTAAATAGACGATCGCGTTTTCATCTTTTCGGTTTTGAATTTGTTCGGCTATTTTGGCCAGCGATGGTCCGGCGTCAGCCGTTGACTCCGACAACAGCAGTTGTCCTTTGAGGTTTTCAAGCGTCCGATCAAAGTTGGTGTCAACCTGCTGTGAGTCCAGCAGAGCCGGTGAAGGATCTTCTTTGACACCAGCGGCGAGTTCTTGCGACGCATTGGCCGATCGGGCTGCCGAGTATGGAATCAAGGTGAAGACTTGGTTCTGTCGATTTTTTGCTCGAGCGGCCACCGAACTGAGCATCGAAACGGCTCGGTCGAATGCCCGGCCTTTTGAGTCTTGCTGGCCCATCGAAAAGCTGTCGTCCAGCAAGACGTAGTGATGAGTTTTCTTACCGCCGAGCAGTCGCGCCACGCGATCGTTTTCACAGCCGACTTGGGCCAACATAAACAATGCAAGCAGTAGCAACGCGATTCGGCTGAGCAATAGCAGGAGTTGTTTGAGCCAAACCCATCTGCGATTTTTTCGATGGCTCTTGAGCAAGAACTCCATCGCGGCCCATTTGATTTTTTTGTGCCGCATCATGTTGATCAAGTGGATCAAGATCGGCAGGCTAACGCCAGCGGCAATCAAACCAGTCCACATCTGTGGACTTGGCGTAAAAATGTTTTCAAACACGATTAGCCTCGATTCCGTGCAATGCGACGACTCAAGAAAGTCGCCAAGACGGCGCCCATGGAGTCACTGGTGCGAACTAAAGCGTAGTCAATCGACGCTCGAGCGCACCCAACTTTGATCGTTTCCAAAAACGAATTGATCTCTT
>CAZKTR010000153.1:0-7705 GCA_964555525.1 uncultured Pirellulaceae bacterium | reverse complement strand
ACATCATCGACATTAACTTTGGCTGCCCCGTCAAAAAAGTGCTCGGGCGATGCCGCGGCGGATTCCACTTAAGCCAACCAGACATCGCTTTGGAAATCGTGCGGCGAACTCGCGAAGCGGTGCCTGACGAAATTCCGGTAACCGTCAAGATGCGTCGCGGTATCGATGACACGGCCGAGAGCTACGATAACTTTTTCAAAATCCTTGACGGAGCGTTTGACATCGGTGTGGCGGGTATCACCGTTCACGGTCGCACGGTAATGCAACGATACATCGGCCCGTCCAAATGGGATTTCTTAAAAGAAGTCAAAGCCCACGCGGGCGACAACATCATTCTGGGTAGCGGCGATTTGTTCACCGCGCAAGACTGTTTGAACATGATCGAGCAAACCGGCGTCGACGGCGTCACCGTCGCTCGTGGGGCCATCGGCAATCCATGGATCTTCAATCAAACCCGAGCACTCGCGGCTGGCAAGCCACTGCCCGATCCGCCATCGTTGCACACGCAACGAGAAATTATTCGCGAGCACTATGTTTTGGCCGAATCGTTGTATGGTGAAAGCCGAGTCGGCCCGTTGATGAGGAAGTTTGGGATCAAGTATTCGATTTTGCATCCGGACTTTAAAGCCGTACGATCGGCGTTTGTCAAAATCCGCAGCCGCGAAGAGTGGGAAGCAGTGTTAGAAAAGTTCTACAGCGAAGACCTTCCCGGTTGTCATCCCGATGGCAAAATGCACAAAGCATCAGGCAGCGGTAACACGAACGACAAGTCTGACGTCGACAAACCTGAAAGCTGTTCGCCATGAAGGCCGCTACGATCGCCGAACTAAAACGGACGCTTGTCACGTTGGATCAAGGAGAGCTGCTCGAAGCCGTTCTGCGGTTAGCTCGTTTTAAAAAAGACAATAAAGAACTACTGACCTACTTGTTGTACCTGTCCAAGAACGAAGCTTCGTATGTAAATCTATTGTGCGAGGGGATCGACGAGCAATTTTCGTTGACGCCTAACGCTCACAAAAAGACACTCCGTAAGCTCATTCGCTGGATGGACAAATGCCTTCGTTACTCGGGCAACAAAGAAACCGAAGTTCAAGTTCGGATCCACTTTTGCCGTGCCTTGCTGGCCAGTGACACGCCATTTCACAGGTACCCGGTGATGAACAATATGTACTTGGGGCAACTCAAGAAAATCAAAAAAGCGGTTGCGACGTTTCATGAGGACATCCAGTACGACTGGAATCTTCAGTTAGAGAAAATCACGCGTTAGAAGATGTCATTACCCATCCGGGTTTACGTGATTAGCTCAGGGCGTGAGCTAGAAAATTGAGCCGCCGGGCGATAGCCCACGGTTTTCACCACGATAAGCCGAAAACCGTGGGCTATCGCCCGGCGGCTCAGTAGTGATCACCAAGGTGCATGCGTTAGAAGTCCGTAACGAAGTCAGTAAGAAGTCCACTGCGATCACCTGTGAGCCGTTCGCGCTAGCGTCGGGCCTTACCAGTGCCGTTTGGCCTAGCGACACCCCAACGCAAAACCTGACGTAACGCCCGACGCTAGCGCGTTCGGCTCAAATCGAATGATCCGTTTTCGATTTAATTTCCGCAAACGGCAAATAATTCAAGCGTTCAATTTCGCCTTTGGCCCCAAGCCGATAATTGATTCCTCGCCACGTGATCTTTTTTGTGATCAACGCCATCACACATCCCCAGCTAAACATCAGATGGGCTGGTGCGGCGCAAGCGAACGCCCAGAACCAATGCCGTCCAACTAACGGCGGTAACGTTTGCGATCGCAAACGCAAGCTTTCGCTCACGCACGAACGAGCCACAGCAAAAGCCGCAGCGCAAGCGATTCCCGCAAAAATTAACGCCGCCAACGAAATCCAAACCACAGCTGGCAGCAGCCATCCTGTAAGTCCCGCAGCAAGCACTGCAAAGTTCGCCAGCATCACAAAGTTGCTGAAAACCGCATGGACGATCGTGATCCAAAAAGTAGACTCATTCCGCCGCGACCAAGTTAACATCCGGGCCGCCCAGCGAAGCGTATAGCTGAGCGTGCAGTTTTCGCGATTAACCATTACCAACGATGGGACAAAATGAATTTGCTTGTCAATTGAATTCATCGCCGCTCGGATGGGACCATCGTCAACCATCGATTGTTGCCAACGCTCAACCAGCCCGCTGGTCAACAAGTCAGACCGTCGCATCGCGAAACTGCCTGCCCATGGATTGGCGAAACAAATCGACAACATCGCAGCGCCGCCGTTCCAAACACTCCGCAACCATGCTCCTGTTCCCGCGCCCGCAGGAGGCTCGAACCACTGAGTGCCAGTCACGCCGCCGATCTTTTCATCGCCGATCTTTTCATCGCTCAACGGCTTGATCAGTTCCGCCAGCCAAGTCGGATGCGGACGCACATCGGCATCCAGCAGCACCACGTATTCTATTTCTGGCGGCAAACGTTTCACCGCTTGCGACAAACTGTGGCATTTAAGACTGCAAGTTTTCGATGGGGCCTCCATCACGCAGTAACTCAACCGGTCACCGTGAGGGTGGTTTTGTTTCAAATCTTCCAGTACGACTACCGCGGGGTCCGTCTCGTGATCAACCACCACGCGAACTTGGTACGGCCCGCCATATTCCTGCGACAATGCACCCGCGATCGACTCCGGCAGTGATGGGTCATTCCCGCGTAGCGACATCAAGATTGCGGCTGCTCGGTCGAGCGGTTCATTTATCTGTGTTTCTTCGCTGCTCGATTTTGCGTGAACGGTCACCACAAAACGCCGCCGGAACAGCACCGCGATCAGTAGCTGAACACCGGCAGCCCCTGCCAGTAGCAATCCCAAACAAACCGCCATTGGAACACTCATCGGCTCAGCACCAAATTCTTGAGCAAGCGTAGAAACCGAGGGATGTCGGCCCAGAAATGCGGATTAAGTAGCAATGCTTTTTCTCGTTCAATGCCACTGGGCGTCAGGCGATGCGTTCCAACGGATCCTAGCACCAAGTGCCGCCCACCGCCCAAACGTTGGTTTTCTTTGGCTTCCTTGCCGGTCCAATATACGTTTCTGCGATGAGTATTGGCGTGTTTGTAATTGTGCATTTGATGAATCGCAGTTACTTGGTGGCTGACGTTGATCACATCTGTTCCGTTGGCTTTGGCTGAGTGGATCATCCAGTTGTCCCAGTTGCCTCGGCCAATCGCGAAGACAGGAATGTTTTGATACAGCTCACGTGAAAATACAAAGTACTCTTTGCAGATTTGCGAACAGATTTTGCCTTCGGACTTCGCTCGGGCAACTAAGGCTGCTAGTGCCTCCGGCGCATCAAAATCAACTTCGGTTTCAACTTTCAAATCAATTCGGCGACCAAAGGCGACAAACGGTTCCTGCTGTTTTAGCTCCATTAGACGCGTTATCGTCGTTAGAAAGTTCTCGGTCAAAATCACATCGCTATTGCAGTAGGCAAGCAACGGTGCGTCGGACATCGATCGAGCCGTTTCAAAAGCGGAGCTCACTAGTGGCGTAAGTCGCGCGTTGTATTGCAGTTGGCTGGAATGCTGGACACCTAACTGCTTTGCCGTAGCCTCGATCCCTGACTCATCGCCGATCAAAATGACTTGGACCAGCGGACCGAGTCGAGCCCAAGATCGGATGGCGTTGGTTTGGATAATTGTCGTGTGATCGTCCTTGTCTGCGAACGGCTTGGGCGTCGTGAACAGCGTGATCAACGGTTTAGAAGTCATTTTGATCCGTTTAGCGAACGCCAAGTTTCCATTTGCGATATTGAACGACCGTCGTGCGGATCCAGTACACCGCTTGCAAGTCCCACCAACGCTTTAAACTAAAAGCCGGTTTTTCTGGACGCCAACCGCGCCAACTCGTTTCGTCCAACGCCGCGAAAAAACGATCTCGCAACGGGTGAAACGGGTGGTACTTCCAAGGTTTGAACTCGGTTGTAAAGTGAATCACCGCCGGATCGTCCCGAAGCTGCTGGTACTCAGGTTCGTCCAAAGGACTGCTGGCCGCGTCTGGATAGATGAAGATATGTGCTCCCTGATTCCATCGCAACGGCATCCGCCCCCACTGCCCCGCAAACACTACATTTAAAGCGTATTGGTCCCAGCACCAAACATGTTCGGCGTTGTCTCGCAAGCAAGCCAGAAGTTTTTGGTCGATCGATTCTTCTCGCCAACGACGTAAGTTTAAAACCATCACGCCGCTGTTGAAATAGTGGGCTTTTCCGTCGATGCCGAGTTCTCGCCAGTTTTGCACCGGCGAAACAGCGGCGAAGTAAGGGACTGCCGATTTAATTGACGGATCGTTTTCACAAGCCGCATAGGCGTCGATGTAAGGACAAGCAATATCAGGCGCTGCCAAACAGTACTGACCTTCTAAGTCCAAATTCCACAGTTCAGTTAAATCATCGTCCACCAAAACATCCGAGTCCAAGTAAATCACCTTATCGATTTCCTGCGGTAGCAAGCGACCGGCAAGCAACCGAAAGTAAGCCGTGTGAGTGATATGATGGCTGGTGCCAAGGTCTTGGACTTCTGCTGGGTCGATGGTTAGCACGTTGACGGTAATCGGCAACCCATGCAACGTTTGGTCGAGTGCGGAAAAACTGGATTCGCTAATCCCGCCGTCCAACAACACCACATGCACATGGCCGCCGTTTTTTATCGATGCCGCTGCGCTACGCAACGTCACCGCAAGCGGTTTAACGTAGTGATCGTCGGCCGCGCACAGCACAATGGGCTCGTCCTTGGGCGAGCACCATGGTTGGTTGGTGGAATGTTGTAGTGGTTGGATCATCAGTCCGAAGGCTTATTAAAAGGCGCGGGCGAAATGGGATCCTGCTGATTTAACGATTGCTTGCGGTGTTGTATCTTCGTCATGAAATCGATCACCCGCTGACGAATGCGCACGATCGGCCCAGCGACTGGGTGGTTGTTAATGGTCTCAAAAATTTGATGAGCTTGATCGAGCTCGGATTGAAGCTGTTTGATTTGAGCGTTCAGATTTTCAATCTCTCGTCGTGAATGAGAAAGCTGGCACTGTAAAACCGTTTTGTCCGATTCTTCAAACTCTGCTGCTCCGTACAAAGCCGCGTGGTCAAAGTTGGTCAATTGTTGCTGTGGTTGAGGCAACATGTTTGCGGGGAAGCTCAACGGTTGGTTGGCTTCGATTTGTTGCTGAGTAATCTCAAGCATTCTCGCAATCAAGCTCGACAGTCGTTCTGTCGCGTTGCTTTCTAGGTATAGCGCGTCGGCAAGTTGTTGTCGCTGGAACAGCATGCGCGTCGCGTCGCGATCGGCCATTTGAACGATCGCGTCGGTGATGTGTTCTGCCGCAGCAACGTCCCAGCCAGTTTGAACGTAATGCGGTCGATTGTGGTAATCCAGTTGAGCCACGGGTAAACCCAACCGCATTGCCTCCAGCATTGCGGTGGACGGTGTTGTGATCACGGCGTCAACTTTTTTGAGTTGTTCGTGCAGGTCGCCGCCGGCGAGATTTTCTAACTGGTTGTCGATGGCGAATTCGTTATCCAAACCACGCGTAAGCCGCCATGTGAATTCGATTTTCCGACCGGCGATGGTGGGGTTTGCTTGCTGCCACGCGACCAAGTCCTTCAAACTGCGACGCACGGTTTCTAGTTGGTCTTTGGTAAAGGCTGGTGTTTTAGCGGTCATCACTAATACTCGCAGCGGCGATCCAGCGGGGGCTTTGGGCTGGTCGTCACACTTCATAGCAAAACCATCCAAACGTGGGATACCAACGACTTCGACCTTTTCGGCATTCCCCCAAGCAGCCAAGGTTCGCGCCTGCGAAGCGCCGATGCAAGCGACTTTATGGGACAACGCTGGCCGCATCGTGTATGGACAAGCAACTTCGTCGGGGCTGTTCTCCCATGCGTTGCGCCATTCAAGAATACCATCGATCATGTACAGTGTCGCGACATTCTTTTTGCTTAGCTGTATGCTGGCTTCTCGAAACGAGTCAAAATGCTCGGTGCAAAAAACTACCAAGTCTCCGGCGTTAGCTTGTTGTACGATCTGCTCCGGCGGTAAAACTCGTACATCAAATTGCGATTTCAACGGCGCAGCGTGGTGACCTGCGGTATGATCGTTGCCAGCAAAATAGACTACGGGTTGCATCGTGTTTTGCCTACCAGAACTAAAGCGGTCTAGCGATCGCTAATTGAAACGGCTTGTCCATCGTTACGTGAACAGAGGCCTGACAAAACGGCTTCGGAAATTTCCGTTGGCAGCGAATGCACGCTGCTGTCTCCCGCTACAAAGTTGACCAGCGAGTTATGGGCACTTCCGAAAACAGGAAGTTCACCTGGTGATAGTTCAAGATCTGAATTTTGAGCGAGTCCCAAAGCAAAGCCACCCAACCGCATAAACGTCTCTGGGTGATCACCGTTCAAGATCGCTCCGTCGCCCCAACCACTTGGTTCGCCTGTGTGATCTTGGTTCACATACTTTTCGCCAATGAAAATCGTGTTGGACAAGCCATCGGTAATTGAGGCAAACGTATACCGGCCCATAGGGCCAGTCACTAATCGATCTTTAGAAACTTGATTGTCTGTCGCCAAACCCGAGTTAAACACGCCGTTGACGGGGCTTGAGAACTGAGCCCACTCGTCGTTGATTAAATGTTCGGTGTTGCCAGCGTTACCGGCGTAGTCACCGACGGCCCCGACCGGTTCACCATTTGACTCATGGATACTTGTCGAGCCACTAGGTCGATTTCGCGACGGGCAAATCATCACTTCGATCGGTAGTTCGACCGTGGCGGGATCTTGAACTTGGTATCTCGCGTTCAGTTCTAGTCGATCGACATAATTGTCTTGTTCCAAAAACGGCATCAAGGCAGTCGGCCAAGTCATGAAGCCATCTGCGGCACGGGAGGCCGGGATTCGCTGGTGAGCCGATTCAAAGTTATGTACGGCCAAGCCCAGTTGCTTGAGGTTGTTTAGGCAAGTGGTTCGACGTCCCGATTCGCGAACTGCTTGAACCGCTGGCAGTAACATGCTGACCAGAATGCCGATGATCGCAATCACGACTAATAGCTCCACCAGCGTAAAGCCAGTTCGAGAATGAGTGATTTTTAGGCGAACGTTTTTCATAGTCGTAAGAAACTTATCAACGGTACAAAATCCAAAGTCTAAGGTAGCCGGAGTCGCCAGACTTCGGGATGTGGCTAGATAGAGGTTACTATCTAGGACCTGAACTCTGGCGAGCCCAGCTACAGCCAAATCGATAAGGGCGATTCACCTAAATCGACGCGCCACTTGCTATCTCTATAGTTTACCCAATACATAGCGGATCGTGGGGAAATTGAAGCGATGCTTCACGCTTAAGCTTGGAAATTACCGTTCTGACCGGCGTAGTCGCCACGAAAAGAACCACATCGTGAAAATTACTACAGGTGACAACTACAATGCCGCTCGCAATAGTCATTTGGGCTGGGAGGCATCTAACGGGCCCGATCCGCCGTGGGCGCTAGAAATTTCCTTCCTTTTTTTGCTCCGTCCACCCCGACGAAGGACATTCAGGCGTTAGCAAGGGAGCGGATTTTGCTAGAATGCCGCCTTTAAAATCACTTTAAAATTGAACGTCGTTAGTGAACTCCGCGAGCGAAATTGATAAGGAATAGAATGCATACTCAACTTGTTGTCATCGGTGGCGGTCCTGG
>CAZKTR010000152.1:0-7710 GCA_964555525.1 uncultured Pirellulaceae bacterium | reverse complement strand
GTTTCACATCCGTGAACGCGACGCCATGGCTGGCTGCGATTTTGGATAAATCTTGTTCGGTGGCACTCATTCGGGGTCCTGTAGATCGGATACTAGGTATGTTGGACCTAGATCATATCAGAACTCGATTTTTTCAGAACCTAGCTTGAGTCCAGATGGTGACTACAAGCTCGACGCGCAAGCGAGTGCCCCTTTGGAAATTCACTCGCTTGCGCGTCGAGCTTGTAAAGACCGGAGAATCTTAAAACGTTGGCGACAGATGGCTTGGGCCGATCACGCTATCCAACGCGTGAGTGCCAGGGCCAACGATACCACGATCGTTTTCATAAACGAGGTCTTCGCCGTAAGCAGGTCCCGAAACAAACATCACTCGTCCGTCGCCGAACAAACAATTCTGTCCGTCACCACCATGATTTAGGCTCTGCCGATCAGAGCGGGTTGATGGTTGGTCGGCCAGCAAAACCACGTCTGCGATACCGGCTCGTGGTGCTTGATAGCGATCGCCGTCTTGAAAGCCCATCGAGTAACCAAAGTGGCCGCCCATGGTTTTGCGATAATGGGAACGTTGTGTTTCGGTTTCGGCCGCTTCAATTTGCTCGACCGATGGGATTACCACTGGAGGTGCATCGGTCACTCCGGCACAGGCAAACACTGAATCGTCTGTCACAAAGCCTGCCGCCTTTAGAATTGGGGCATAGCAACCGCTGGCAGCAAGGTTTCCCTGACCGGGGATCGTTACAAATCCACCTTCGTGAATCGAACTGTAGTCCATGAAGGCCATGCCAACCTGCCGCAAGTTGTTTTGACAAGCAACTAAGCGGCCTTGATTGCGACTGTAGTTTAATGCGGGAAACAACAAACCAGCTAAAACCGCCAGCGCTGCTACGCCGACCAACATGTCTCGCATTGACCAAGACGATATCTCGAATTCGCCGCCGCCGGCGAGCGTATTCAGTTGTGGTTCGGTGCCTGCTGCAGTGGCAGAGGTCGCAACTTCGGCGACGGTATTTGTATTGTGTTCGCTAGGCTCGACGGCAGTGGCCGGAGCAGGCGTTTGGTTAGGCTGGAGTTCGCAGCCTTCTTCCCAATCAATCTCGTTTTGATCGAGGAATGCGAGTCGCGATGTAGCGGACTCGGTGTCCCAGTTGGCGACGGCTTCACAGGTTCGTCGAGCCAATCCTGGGCGGTAACCTTTGGTATCCAAACAGTCCAGCGGACCGATGGCGGCCTTCAGGTCTAGTAGTGATTCTTCGAGGGCGGGATCGTTATCAATTTTTTGTTGCAGGTCACGTTGTTCTTGAGCGTCCAGTGCTCCTAACAGGTAACCTAGCAAGTCGTCTTGCGAGGAAGGGTTCACGTTAGCAGGTCTCTTGTGGTTGCGCCGCGTGATTTGCAATCAAAACCGAATTAGCGGACAGTCCCTGGCCGCAACTGGTTTTGTTTACATGCTAATCAACGTGACTTGTGGTCCAGACATTGATCAATTGCTTGATCGCAGTGTTTAATCGACTTTTGACTGTTCCGACTGGGATCTTCAAAACCTCAGCCGCCTCGCGGTACTTCATGCCTTGGAAGTAAACCAAGTGGATGACCGAAGACATCGACTCAGGTAACTTGTCCAAAGCAGCTCGTACCAACTCGGTTTGTTCTTTACTTAACGCCTCACCCTCTGCTGAAGGCAAATCGCTCTCCAACAAATTCGCATGCGTTAAGTCATTTGATCCAGATGAATCTTGGTTTGGCACGTCCAAAGAAAGTTTGGTGTGTTTTTTATTGCGACGACGCGAATCAATTGCTGCGTGCGTTGCGATAGAATACAACCAAGGGCGGAAACGCCGGCCTTCTTGGAACGTGTGGGCTTTTGTATGAACCGCTAAAAAAGCAGTCTGAAAAACGTCTTCGGCTTGCTCAGCATTGCCAAGGTACCGTCGTAGATAGTTGAACAACTCTCGCTCGTACCGGTATACTAACTGCGCGTACAACTCCCGATTACCGGTCGATCGATATTCGATGAGTAGTTGTTCGTCAGTCACAGTACTGGTACGTGCTTTCAATTGTCGTGAAATGTAGCTCGGTTCCGTCATCACAGCATACATGGTTAGATACGCATCTTATCGCGGTTGGGTTCGAATGAAGCAGCAAAAAAACTGTTTTTTAGTGCTTGCAACCCGTCCTTTGGGATGCGACTCCTTAAAAATGGTACGAATCGTTGTTTCAGACCGAATAACCCGCAGGTTGGTTCGCCAACAAATTTGCTGGCTGGCACCTTTAGGTTCGTGTCTGGTCGCGTTTCGGCGATGCTTTCGGGTCTGTAGTAAATTATCGGAGACCGGTTTGACACGTTTGGTCGCCGTCGTTCTGTGCAAAATTGGATTTCGCAAAAAACTTGCTGAAGCTCTCAAACAACTCGTTTGAAGTTCAGCTGATTACCCTCTCAAGCAAACCGCGTGCCGGAAGGAAAACTTATGAGTTCAAAACGCTATCAATGGATGACAGCAGGCGACGTAAACGCGTTTTTTGGCTTGATTGTGGACAATATTGCCAACCTGCTACTGCTGTGCACATTGCTAGCGGTCTATAAGGTCCCTGTAGAATTTTCACTCGGTTACATGGTTCCGGGAACTGCCATCGGCGTGCTGGTGGGCGACCTAATGTTCTTCGCACTTGCATTTTGGTTGGCACGTAAAACAGGTAACAAGCAAGTTACCGCTATGCCGCTGGGGATCGATACGCCCAGCTTGATTGGAATGGTGTTCTTAGTTCTTGGGCCGGCTTATAAGGCAGGCCTTGACGATTTGTCGCCGCATGACGCTGCGATGCAAATGTGGCATATTGGCATGTGTGCAATTCTGGTGACGGGAATTGTAAAGGCCGTGCTGGCGTTTTTCTCGAACTGGATTCACCGAGTGTTCCCGCGAGCTGGCTTGTTGGGGTCGCTAGCAGCAATCGCTTTGGTGCTGATTTCGTTTTTGGCAATTCCCGATATGGCCGCTCATCCGATCGTCGGTTTTCTGTCGCTGACGTTGGTGATCGTAGCCTTGGTCGCGCGGCAATCACTGCCGTTTAAAATCCCGGGTGCGTTGGCGGCAGTGTTGATTGGGACGGTGTTGTTCTATCTCTGCATGGGGATAGAAGCCAGCGGGTTAATTCCTACCCCGCCAGGAGGAGCTATTTTCCCACCACAAGAAGCCATTACCCCAGTGCTGTTTCCAATGGAATGGTTGGAAGCGTTTCGGTTTGAGTGGTTAGAAGCGATGCCGAAGATCGTGCCTTATTTGGGTTTCATTTTGCCGTTTGCATTTGCGACGGTGATCGGCGGCATCGACTGCGCCGAGAGTGCTGCGTCGGTCGGCGACGAATACAAGAGCAGCCACGTGATCGGTATCGAAGCGTTCGCAACCTTGGCGGCCGCGTTCTGTGGCGGTGTGATTCAAACGACACCTTATATCGGACATCCCGCCTACAAAGCGATGGGCGGGCGAGCAGCATACGTACTGGGAACCGCGTTGTTTATTGGCGGGGCAGGGGTGATCGGCTACTTCGGTTACATTTTCCAATTCATCCCGAAAGAGGCCGTGGTGCCGATCTTGCTGTTCATTGGTATCGAGATCACGGCGCAGAGTTACCTTGCCACGCCACGGCGGCATTATGCGGCTTTGGCGATCGCTTGTTTTCCGGCGATAGCCAAACTGATCACGATCATGTTGAAAAAGCTCCAAGCGGTTCCTGTCAACGAAGATTTGTTTTTGACCATCAACGTTTTGGCCGGCGGTTTTATCATGACCAGTTTGATCTGGTCATCAGTGACGGCTCGAATTATCGACCGCCGGTTCTCTTCGGCAGGTGTCTTCTTTTTGGCTGGTGCCGTAATGTCGACGTTTGGTTTGATGCACTCACCGTTGCCCGACGATCAGATGTTTTTGCCACACCAATTGTTTGATTCCAACGTGATGGACTTCAAACAATCCTCGATCGCGCTCCAGTTCATCTGTACTTACCTACTTGCCGCTGGGCTGATGTTCGGTCTAGGATCCCTCCTGAAAGACGAAATAACGCCAATCGATTCTGATAAAGACTACGAGAGCCTAACATGACGCTGCAAAGAAAACTTGAACCCGAGGTGATGGACTCTGCGGAAGATGCATCTGAATACAACGAGATGGATCACTCGGAAGTGAACCAAGCGTTCGTCGATGAACTGCTGGCGTTTTTGGGCACCAATGAGGACTTCAAGTCTCGGTTGGATGACGACGAGGGGGATCTGATCGGTGTGTTGGATGTTGGCACGGGGACGGCGTTGATTCCGGCTCTGCTGTGCGATCAGCACGCGGCGTTTAAAGTGATAGCCGTCGATATGGCAGTCAATATGCTAGAGCTTGCTAGCTACAACGTGCACGCCAGTTCGCGTGGAGACCGGATTGAGCTGATTCAGGCGGATGCGAAAGACTTGGGTTACGAATCTGAGATGTTTGACATCGTGATCTCAAATAGCATCGTGCATCATATTCACGATCCCAAGCAATGTGTGGCCGAGATGGTACGGGTGGTTCAGCCAGGTGGAGCGATCTTTGTCCGCGACCTGATGCGTCCCGAGAGCATGGAGAATTTGGAGTCGATCGTGCGAACTTACGCCGGCGACGCAACCGAGTATTGTCAGCAGTTGTTCCATCAGTCGCTTCATGCAGCATTGACGTTGGACGAGATGCGCCAGTTGGTGCTTGACTGCGGTTGGAATCCAGATGGCGTTCAGGCCACTTCGGATCGTCACTGGACGTGGGCTGCTTTTGAGTAGAGATTCGCTAGGAAGGGACCACTGAAGCATTTTTTTTGTTGTATTTTTCAACCACGAAACACACGAACTACACGAAAACTCAGCACACACAACTTTCGTGTGTTTGGTGTATTTCGTGGTAAAAAATCCCACCTGTTTGCCGTGGGGGCGGTGCTAGTACTAATAAAAACTGCGATTTCTTACGGCCAGCGAAGTGGTTCTATTGCTCGTTATTGTGCTTTAATGCGGCACTGAGCAACCTTGCATGCTTGTCACACAAAAATAACTCGACTGTGACAAAGAGGACGCTGACAAATGTCGAATGCAACAGTAGCATTGTCCGCCTGATATCACCGGTTATCGATGTGAATACAGTCTGCTTAGTGGACTTTAACAGTCATCGAAGATTTGAGCTGAAAAACAGCCCAAATCGGCGAGGAATCTCGCCCACATGCCTTGGCATGAAAGCTGCTTGATACACAACCAAGAGCCTCCCCAAGTACTATCAATCAACTGAGTAAGTAAAAATGGAAATCGTAATTCGTAAAATCGGTGCCCGCGGAATTCAACGCTACGGCCTTATGGTCGCTTCGCTGTTGCTAGGTTTGATCGCTTGCCAGTTTATCAATTAATTTTGGTACAGGTATTCTTGCCGACAAACGGTATAACAAAACACGAAAAGCCAGTCGCTGCATGCGGTTGGCTTTTTTCGTGCGCCGATATGAACCAACTAATGCTTGCTTGCGTACCACCACCGAATCGTTTTCTTGGCTTCACGACGGAGCAAGCTAACTTCGGCAAGACGCCCTTCATGATTAGCCTGATGGATGAGGGGCACCGTATGCCGGTATACTCAAAAGCTATTTTCTTTCTGTGGTTTACATTAGCTGCCCTACAGAGCAACGTTTCTGGTCAAGCGACGGTCAATCAACCCGTTAAGTTTGACGTTCCTATCGTCGTCGCAGCTGACGTGGTTACAGCCGAGGTCGCTGAACATTTCGCACTGGCAGAGCAATTAATGCAGGTCGTCATTCCTGTTTCATCTGAGATCCATCCTCAGTCAAAGCATGATGTCGAAACGTTTCGGTTTGATGCCTTTTGGGGGCACACTGCGTACACCATCCATGATTACTTTCCCAAAACGCAAACCTTCTCAGCGATCCAAAGCGAAATCACGATCGAGACTGTTCACGAAACCAAATCTGGTTTGGGGCTGAATCTGAACGCGGACCTAGAGTCATTCGTTAGCGGCGAAGCAACTGCCGAGTCGGGGACTAGTGATTTGGTGAAGAAGGAATTCAAGCAGCTACCGGATCAGTCAATCCTTGTCGCCAGCGGAACCAGTCACCGTGGCACCGGAGTTTTCTTTCGTTTTCATCGCTCTAGCCAAACGTCGCTGGAGGGAGGACGAGACTTGATGGTTCAGTTTCGGGTACCACAGAATTGGCGAGCGGGAGTTTTGCGGGTCAATTGTTTTGCGGTCGGGACCACGAGTATGTTTGGAGGTTGGGAGAATCCTTATGAAATGTCGCGAACGTTCGTCGTGCCAGTTTATCGCCGTGGAGATCAACAGGCCAAGGCCGCTGCGGTAAAGCTTGCAGAAGCCGAACAGCGATTGCGACGGTCTTGGCGGAGCTATCAAGCTGCCAAACCAATAACGAAGCCTCTTTCATTTTCGACATTCTTGGTGAGCACTTCAAATGCCACGAAAAAGTTGCCGTCGCAGTGGGCTCACTTGCTGATTCAAACCGGTAACGACGACTACTTGAAAAAGTACCGCTCTCAGCTACCTGCGGAGCTAGCAGCTTCCGCTGACAGCTTCGTCGTTGCACGGCAAGCTTTCTATCAACTGGAAGATCGGTAGATAGTTTAACGACGAGTCGGAATACGTAGCCGGAGTCGCCAGACTTCGGGTTGCGGCACAGCAAGACCCCTGAACTCTGGCGAGCCCAGCTACGGCGACTATGCCGCCTAGTCGTTAAACTTTTTCAACACTAAGGCCAGCGCTTCCTCTTTTGTTTTTAGCTCACCGTCCAATTGTTTGGCTCGGCATTCGGCCAACATTGCTTTGAACGCCGGGCCTGGCGAGATACCCGCTTGGATCAGATCTTGGCCGTTCAACAACGGTTCGGGATTCAGGTCTTCTTTGCGCCAACTCAACCGGTCGCGTAAAAACTTGGCGCACTCGCCGCCACCACAGGCTTCCACCACCGCGATCGTCGTTTCGACGTGCGGAGACAGCAGCAAAGGCTGCACTTTTGACCAGGGCTTATCTGGGCTGCCAGAAAGAACGCTCTGCTGTTTGCAGGCGAAGTCAATCGCATTACGCTGATCGTTGGACAGCTTCCAGCATTTCATGATCACGTCAACGCCAGCCGATTCTAAAATCGGCTTTAGCAAAATTGTAGCGGCGGCGCAACAGTCGGTTGTTTGCAACGCTTCCAATTGCGCTAGCGTTTGTTCCCACTGGTCTTCCGAAGCGTATAGCGTTTGGCCTTCGGGAATCACCTCCGCCAGCAACTTGGCTTGCCGCAGCAGCTTCACCGCCGTGGCTCGATTTGGATCCGCCAGCATGCGCTGCATTTCAGCCCCAACTCGCTCTTTGCTAACAACCGAGATTTCAGTTGCTCGTCGCTGGATCGCTTGCAGAGTACTGTCTTCAATTTCAAATCGATGTTTGGCAGCAAATCGAACGCCACGAAGCATTCGAAGTTTGTCTTCTTCGATTCGTTGATCGGCGACACCGATCGCGCGGATTTGCTTAGCTGCCAAATCTTCTTGTCCGCCAACAAAATCGATCACTTGGTCGGCCGCCGGATCGTAGAACATGCCATTGATCGTGAAATCGCGGCGCAGTGCGTCTTCTTTCGCGTCGGTATATTCAACTGCGTCGGGGCGTCGTCCGTCCGAATAGCCGCCGTCGCGCCGGAAAGTGGCGA
>CAZKTR010000151.1:0-7727 GCA_964555525.1 uncultured Pirellulaceae bacterium | reverse complement strand
TGTCAAAATTGAGAAACATATACTGAATGGGACCGTGTGGATCGTAGGTGAACGCGCCTTCAAGCAGCGTCCACTCATCTGGTCCAACAGCGATTTCGCCAAGCCGCAACGCTCGTTCACCGCGATCATCGTTTTGATACAGAATGATCCCCATGATGCCCGACTGCTGAGCAGGCAACTTCACCCGAGCTTGAATATGATAATCTGTGCCGGGTACCAGCTGAGTGGTATCGAGTGACTGGGCAACACCATTCCAAAAGATACTTCGGTCGGTGACACGACAAGCGGACGGTCCTTGGTACGCGTCATCGGTCAGATCGATAGTACCGGAGCCGAACGCAAACCACCCGTTGAGGTTCTGGTCGAATTCGCCGTTATCAACAACCTGTGCTGAGCAGTGACCGGAATAAACTAGAGCTATGGAGACGACCAGAAAATAGACGGCTTTTCGGAGTGATATAAGCATTTTTAAGATCAGGATGTATTGCGAGGGGAGAGGTCAAAATTTTATATATTCATTGGGTACTTTGATAGGGTCTTTTCATAAGGGGTTTTGGCCTTCGCTTTAAATCCTTGGCTTTTTTGCGCTACGTAAGAGACTAATTTTGCCTAAAACGATGTGAATCTTTGAATTTCGTCGTCGTAACGTTGGTTTATGTTACTTATTACGAGACACCCCAAGACTACCGCGCCTACATCTTAAATCCCCCGCGGCACCCAAACTGCCCTGACCGCCAAAAAAGCTCCTGACACTTTTTGTTTTAAATATTTTTCAGCAAAGTTCTTTTTATTTGCAAGGTCTTGGGCACGTGGCGACATTCAACAATAGCCGCCACGAGATTGGCAGTTTTCCAACCTCTTGGGATCGTTCGTCAGAGTATATTCTTTTTCTCCTCAAAGCTCTGACGAACAAATACCCGCAGCACCATCGAGTGAAATCAGCGTTGCACTTGAGGCCGCTGCGGGCGTTTTTGTTTTTGACACATGATTCAAGCTGACGACTATATCGCAGTCGCCTAGATCGCGAATTTTGTTATCGAAACCTAAACCGTTAATGGCTTCCCATAGAAAAAGGTTGGCTCGATTGAGCCAACCTTTTTTATTGTTCCCCGTCAAAACATCATTCCAAATTCTGGCGCAATTTATTTACCAATAGGATTTCGTCGTCGTCTTCCAAACATCGCGAGCCCAATTCCACTGAGCAATAACACGCCAGATGGTTCCGGAACTGCGGTGGCGGTGAATGTTATTGATGAGATAAATGCCTGTGACGCAGCTCCGCCGTTTTGAATATTGAACGTGTAAAGCTCGTCGGCTTCTAACAATAAAGGACCACCATTAAACAAGTTGGAAGGGTTCCCTTGATCCAATGAATTCCCAGCGGAATTCACGCCAGCGCCAGTTACATCAAATGTTGGAGGGTTCAAAAAACCGCCGGAGGTATCCGTCGAATAACTACTAAGGGTTACATCTTGATCGGATTCCAAAGTGAATATTAAGGTTGAACCACCACCACCCCCAACTTGCAATCCATTCGAAGGGGAAGTCAGATTTAAAAATCGTTCTGTTCCCACCAAATTCAACGTGGACTCTAAAGTAAACGTGACGCCATCGACCGTTTCTGTGAAATCGACAGGCGCGTCACCGATACCTGAGTTAGTGATAGTGGTGAACTCTCCGTCTGAAAAGTCAATCACTGATTGAGCGTTCGCAACGCTAGTAGAAAACGTGGCGGCTATAACAAAAGCCGCAAAGCAAAAACGACGTAACATGGTTGATCCTTTAATTATTTGCCAGTGTGAGTGTGAGTGTGCCAAGCATATGACATTTGTGACATTGACTTGGCTTACGTTCGTACTGCCTAAGTAATCCGGACAATTGGTTGTCCACTCAGATTCCAGCAATCCGCAACCACACGGCTGACTGGAACTCTGGACAGCAGGTGGATTTTGATTTCGTTGCTAGGGCAAGTCAAATAACCAACACATAAAAAAATCAGCCAGCGTAAATTTTACGCACGCAAATTGTTATACGGCTATCATCATGCTATCCAGTTAGAAGGTTGCCCTGCTAAAAGGACAATCAAACACCGAGATTTTCCTCTGACACCATTTATTGTTTGATGTCGTCACTGGTTCCGTGCTGGGAGTCTCTGCCGGCGGAGGAGATCAATACTTGATTCGTCGCCTCTTTGGCAGAGTACTTATAGGCGTTCTGCCAAGGATCCAACGGAACCTCTGTACCGTTCATATAGGGGCCTCCCCACGTAACAACACTCATCCCTTGTGGTTGTACAACTAAATCTTCTAGGCTCTCCGGAAAATTGCCGATCTGTAACTTGTAAAGTTTACAAGCGTTGCTCAGGGTCTTAATCTGCTTCAACGCCGCTTCCTCTGAACTCATGGGCACGGCGGTAGCCATCTTTGCTGCTTCTGCAGCAGCGGATTTGCCGGGCTTGGGATCGGCATAAAAGGTTGTTGCCAAGGTTTTGTCAAAATCGGCAGGCGTTGGGATCGTCAATCGGACCAAAGTTCCTTTAACCGAGATCTTCGCATTATCAGCCAGCGACTGGAAATCGTCTGCAAGCGGACGTTCTTCCTCTCTCGCGGTCGACAACGTTGACTTGATGTTGCTCTGAGCCAACACCAAAATCGAATCAAGTGCCTCCTTAAGCTCTGCGGCGCTCGCATCGTCATATGCCACCGCTTCGATCGCGACCAGATTCTCCGTCTTGAGCCCCGCTGCAATTCGTAACTCGGCGACGTTTCTGAAACTGTTAAGTGTTGCCTCAACCCACGCCCGCATCCCCGGATCCAAACTCCTGAGCTCCTTGATCTGCAAGTCGATCATCTTAGCGAACGATTCTTTTTGGGTTTCAAGATCCACCGCAATTCGAATCGGAGCCTTAGGAGTCGCGGCGAACGCCTTATTGGCGCGTGGGGTAAAGAATCGCCGACTATTGGCGGTCAGATAACTCTCGGTACCTACTTCAAACGTTTTTGTGTCGGGGCGATAAAGCAACACACCTGGCACGATTACTTGGTACTCCTTTCCGACCATCTCTTTCATTTCGACACCCCCTGCAGGACGAGCTACAACTGTCGCCCAATCGTCGGCTACGTCTTTGCCTTTCGATCCGATTTGGACGAAGAAATCGAACGGCATCACCTGCGGCGGTTCTTCAGCTTCGAGAAATGAAAAGTCTTGAGGCAAACTGGCAGCCCCAAACACTCTTTTGGGCAGTTCCGTCTTGCCTAGAACCATCCTGACAACCTTGTCGCGCTCAAAAAACGCTTGAATAATCTCCGTCTTCATCAGAACATCGCCTCGAATATCAAAAGCGATCACCGCATTCTGCTTCGGTGGGGTCTGAGCATGAGCCTGCTCGTAAAACGAAAACAAGAAAACGAACCAGATCCAACAACAAGTAAGCGACCGGCAGCGAAGAGGCGAATTCATTTCAATATTCCTAACAGGGAAGCAGGTGGTAAAAATTAATATACCCAAATTGAAAGGTGAATAAGATGAGAAAAAATATGTCAGAACAAAAAATTCAGGAGCTTCAAATATAGAACACGCGATTTAGAGGCCCTAGCAACTTAGCTCACAATGCCCGCTGCCGCCGTTGCCCCGCGCCAAAATGTTTATGCATTTCACCTGCGTTTTAAATCCCCAGTCATCAAGTAACCGAAAAAACTGCCTTGACAACAAAAAAGCCGCGGACATGTGCCCGTGGCTTTTGAATGGCACAGTTTACTTCAGTGCTTCTCGCCGGCGCCGCAGCAATACGACTGCCCCGCCAACGATTAACAAAATTGCTGAGCTTGGCTCGGGAACTGCAGAGTTTCTATCGGAGCACTCACCTTTTCTGTGAACTTGTCAATTGTCTTTTTGTGCTCTTGCTTGATAGAGATCTTGTTCTGCCTGCCGTCTTTGGCGGATTCGCTCGTCCTTCGTTTCGCTCATTGATTGATCAATAGCATCCACCGCTCTTTGCCACTGTTTGAGTCGCCCTCGAATACGTGCGATCCGCCTCCAAGTTTCGCCGTCACCACTGTAAATTGTTGCGAGCTGACTGCCGCGTTGATCAATCTGTTCAGCCGAAATAAGTCCGATCAAATCTTCTGGAAAATACGCATGCCTCAATTCCGAACGATCCTCTTCCTCATTGCTCGTGTATCCGATATTTGCTTTAACAGCACGTCTACAAAGCGAGGTCGCCAAGTCCCAGCGAGCCGATGCATTGAGTCCTAAGCGGTCTGCTCGACTTTCCGCTAAGCCCCAGACCGAGTCGAAGCCAGGCAGCAAGGAGGCTTGAGAGGACTTCGCCCAAGCGGCATATTCTGGGGCTCGATCGCAGAGTAGATGAACAAACAACAACTCTCGATCCCAGTGAGCAGTATTGTCCAATGGACAAGGGAAACCAACGAAGTGCTGTAAACCCGGAAGAAGAACTTTCAATTCCTCGACAGGTGCTGATGAAAGGCATTTCCTCAGCGCCACATCTAGTTCCAGCGAAAAATCACCAAGCAGACACCGATGGGTGTACCCCGAAATATCGTCGGCTTTGTCTTCAACGGCTTGCAACCACTGTGCCAACGGCAAAGGATTCCCATGCTCAAGCTCGCTTTCTAAATAGCGCTGCCAATCTGAGAGGCCCGTCCATTCTTCGCACCACTCGGTTAGGTTTTCCAAAGCCCATTGATCGGTTAGCTTTGCGATTTCAGATCTCGTCAGCGATTGTTGGACTTCCTCGCGAAGCTGGTCAGGCTCAAACCCGCATTGAACGAGTGTTTCACGAACAGCCGGGCTAAAATTGGTAATCGGATATCCCACCAGTTCGGCGACTACCGATCGATCCGTTTTGGCAAAGAACTGAATCGCCGGGATCAGATGATAGGGTTCTTGAATTGTTTCCGGCAGCGAATCAGTCAAAAAATCATAAGTCCATTCGGCTGTCAATTTTTTAGCGTTGTGAGCAAAATCTGGATCCTCAATTTCCACGAGATGATCCATCAACTCATAGGGATGCTCCAAATTTTTAAAATGGATGAGTTCACAACATCTCCAAACCAAATCAACTGGCTTGTTGTCGACTCGATTCAAAATCACTTGAGCCAATTGCAGTTGGCTAAACGAGCAATCCGCTGCGGCATCCAGCGTGGATTCCATTTCAGATAAATATCGAAACGATTCGTTAGACTTGCTTTGTTGGCACAGCACCAAAGCCCACTTCCACAGCTTGATTGCCTGGGAGTGGCTCTGTGCAATTGGCCCCAACTGTGATTCCTGTACGACATCCAAATTTAAATGATCGAGATAGTCAAGAAAGCTAAGCGTCGGAATGAGAAATACAGAAAGGTCTCGATCTCCAAGAGCTTTCACAAAACGCTCAATCAGCGAAACCAGAGCTTGTTCGACGTCGACCGCTGAAATCGGATCAGCATAAAACGCTTGCTCCAATTTTTCTCTGAAGTGCCATGACCGGAATTGGTTACTGGCAAGGTTTGGTTCTTGTTGAAGAAGATCGAGGAATTCAACAAAAGGTTCAAAGTCACTGCTCATATTCATAGGCGGTTTCAGGATTCGCGTTCACTTTTCGTTTAACGTGGAATTTGCTTAGCTCAACACATTCAAAAAAGCGGCTACAAACAACATAACGAAAAAAGCCACGGACGTTGTGCCCCCGGCTCTTAAAACTGCCTATTCTCTAAAATGGCTCCTAGCATCTTGTCACCTTTTCTCGTCTTTAAAAGGCTGGCATTCTTTTCCTAAAAATTCTGAGTAAAAATCATTTTATTTGCAAGGTTTGACGCACGCCGTGACATTCAATGGTAGGTACGAGTAGATCGAAGCTTTCCAAGCTCTTGGGTCGTTCGCCGGAGACATCTTTTCATGCTCCGACGAACAAATACCCGCAGCACCATCGAGTGAAATTAACATTGCACTCATGGCCGCTGCGGGCATTTTTGTTTTTGGCACTGACACCTATTCTGACACCTCAAATGCTCTTTTTTTGACTTGGGTGTTTAAGGGCGACTTGATCAGAATGGAAATGTCAACTTTTTGACGTCGCCCACAGCAATTTAGTTAGCAAAGGTACACATTGAATAGATTATCGTTGCGTAGCTGCGATCATCGAGTACGATCGTTTCGGCGATTCAAGCACCTGTTCCGATCCATCCACTACTCGGCGAGATATTCAATGTTCAACCATTCCGACACTCAGTTTTGCAGACCTTTCGTCAAGCAGGCTTCATTTGTAATTCTGGCGTTAGTTGCGTTTGTTGGGCTTGGCCTTATGGGTCAACTGAAGGCAGATGACATACAGGTTCTGAGTACATCTGGCACAAACAACGTGGCGGTTGCTGACCAGTATGCTTACGCAGCTGCAGGTGCTCAAGGGGTCGTCATTGTTGACTTGAGCGGACCTCGGATAGCGGGTGTTGTTGCCCCTCCAGGAGTTACAGGTACGATCGATGATGTATCAATCGATGGTGACTTGCTATTCACTCTCGATGCATCCGGTTCGGGAGCACTATCAGTGTTCTCGATCGCAAATCCAATGCAACCGACACTCGTGTCCGGTCCGGTCGCCGTTGGGGTTTCTCCGTTTGCGGGCGTGTCCGCAGCTAACGGGAGAGTGGTTGTTTCTGGCGGTACGGGACTTCTCACTAGTCGAACCTATCAAACAGACGGGACTTTGGGAGCTTCTTTCTCTTCGATTGATTTAGGGGTTGGCCAACCTGATGTGTTTGTTGCGGAAGACGGAGCGACGGCTTTTGTGTCGACTGACTTTGCTGGTTCCGTTGACGGAGAAACATTTGGGATCACGGTAATCGATATTGCAGGCCCCACTCTGTCGATTCTTGATCGAATTGGAATTGATGGTGCTGGATTTTCGCCAGGTTTTCGCGGGCCAGCCAACTTCCCCATTGAATCGGCTCAGTCCGGCGACACGCTCTATGTTGCCTCTGGCGATGGCGTCTCAGTTTTTGATACGAGTAACCCAAACGCGGTGCAAACTCTCGCGCAGATCTCGCTAAATACGAATCCTGTCAATATTGATGTTGTAGGCAATATGCTTTACGTGGTCGGCAATTCACCAGTGCCAACACTGACCTCGATTGATGTTTCAGTATTGAGCTCGCCAGTCGTCCAAACGACATTTCTCCCGAGCGAATCCGATCCGCTGGGAGTCGCTGCAACAAACACCAGTGTCGTGATTGCAGACTCGGAGTTGGGTATCCTAGTTGAGAGCTTGTTGTTACTGGGCGACGTCAATCAAGACGGCATGGCGAATTTTTTGGACATCTCTCCATTTATTGGAATTCTATCCACCGGAGGCATGCAAGCCGAAGCTGACATCGATCAGAATGGTACCGTGAACTTCTTAGACATCGCGCCGTTTATCGCAATTCTCTCCGGCAACTAGTTTTGGCAGACCTGAGTTGAGCGAACATGCTTGGCAAGCGTGGGAAATCAAAGGTGTCAGGCGCCCGTTTCTAGAAACTCCCTCCAAGGACAACAAGCAAAAGAGCGGAATTGATTCACTCTTTGACCCGCGTGAAAGTACAATCTCTGAATTCTACGCCACCAATTTCTTCAATCAATAATCGATCGCCCTCCAAGCAGTGGACGACATGGTTCGACCAACCCCCAAAGTTGTCTTTCGATAGCTGAAGCCAAAGTTCATCGGAATCAGGTTTTGGTGTCACTCTCCATTG
>CAZKTR010000150.1:0-7760 GCA_964555525.1 uncultured Pirellulaceae bacterium | reverse complement strand
TAGCACATTACATATTTTTGGTGATACACATGACGCTTAAACCCTTGGACTTTCGCTACTCGTTGACCTCTTTGATTGCCGCCGGCGCTGTGGTTGCTACCACATGCCTGTTCACGGCTGATTCGGTTGACGCGGCGTTACAAGTCACTCCATTGTACTCCGCACCTTCCGAAGTCGCTCCGCAAACTCCAGCGACAGCTACTCAACAAGTCCCAGTTCAACCAGCACCGACAAATTCGGTTCCGGACAAGTTGGCTTACAATTTTCAAATTGAAAAATCTTGTTCGGTGAATCCGATTCAATCTCAGGGAACGACCGGGACTTGCTGGTGTTTTGCAACGGCTTCATTTATCGAATCCGAGTTGTTGCGGAAAAACAAAGGCGAGCATCATTTTTCAGAGATGTTCATTGCTAAAAACATCTATCGTGCCAAAGCTGAAAACTACTTGTTGCGGCAGGGTAAGGCTCAATTTTCAGAAGGTGCCCTAGCCCATGACTTTTTGAACGCAGTCGAAACACACGGCTTGGTCCCCGAGTCTGTTTACGACGGATTGTCCGACGATAAAGAACGACATAACCACAGTGAGATGGCGAGTGTTCTGACGGGCATGCTGGACGCGCTGAACAAACGAAGCACGCTCTCAAACAACTGGCAGCCGGCTGTCGATGGCGTTTTGGACGCGTATCTGGGGAGTTCGCCCGAGCGTTTCGAATACCAAGGCCGTAGCTATTCGCCGCTGGAATTTTCGAAAGAACTCGGTTACAACCGCGAAGACTACGTATCGTTGACATCGTATACGCACCATCCGTTTGGCAAATCGTTTGTGTTGGAGATTCCGGATAACTTTTCCAACGGTTCGTTTTTGAATTTACCAATTGATGATTTAATCCAGACAATCGATAAGGCAATCGCCAACGGCTACACGGTAGCTTGGGATGGTGATGTGAGCGAAACGGGGTTTTCGTCTTCGAAAGGAATTGCAGTCCTGCCCAAAGAGCCATCCCGTAAGGATTTGTACAAGCATGTTGGCGAAGAGCGAACCGTTACTCAAGCCGACCGTCAAGCAACTTTCATGTCGCATTCGACGACGGACGACCACATGATGCATTTGGTTGGTATTTCTCGGGACGCAGCTGGTAAAAAGTACTACGTCATCAAAAACTCATGGGGCGAAATCGGTCCGTACAAGGGCTATCTGCACATGTCTGAAGCGTATGTGAGAGCCAAGACGATTGCGATCATTGTGAACAAGGACGTGGTTGTGAACTCAACCAGTACTGAGCAGTAGAGAGCTAGGCTTGATGAATTAATTAGGCGTCTCCCCGAATCCGGGGAGAACGCTAAAGTTGTGTTGCGTAGCTGGGCTCGCCAGAGTTCAGGCCTTTGAGCTCCACATCCTGAAGTCGGGCGAGCTTGCCGGCCGTTTTGGCGCTAGCCTCGGTTGATGCACGATGAAACTGTGGCCGACGCCAAAACCGCTAATAAAACGTTAAACTCTGGCGACTGCGGCTACGACCACTGCTAGCAGCCACCTCAAGATGAAGTGCATGCAACTGCATCCCGGGAAAGATGTAGTTGTTTCATTGCAATCGAAATACATTACGCCACAATCCGTCCAACGTCGCAAGTGATTGCGATTGACGAGATTCCCTCCGACAAAAGCTAAGGATTGGCTCGTGTCCAAGAAGGGTTGTCTAGGTATTTCTAGATTTCAACTCTTGCACTCCCCACACAAAAGTTTGCAACCCCGCAAAATTTTGCTTGCCTTCTTTAGTTTTCGCCGGCTTTCGAATCGAACAGCGTAAACTTCCCCTTTAAGAACTCATGACGAGTTCACACCCCCGGAGAGCAAGATGCATTCAAAACCTCTTATTGGAATCAACGCCGACTACCGAAGTGCCCAAGGCAAACAGCCTGCTTTTTCAGTAGTTACTTCTGGTTATTACGACAGGATTGTCGAAGCCGGAGGAATTCCAGTTATCGTCCCCCCAATGGCTGAAGAAGACGACATCAAGGCGGTACTGGATCGCTTAGATGGTTTCGTGATGATCGGCGGAGCTGACTTAGATCCTCGTCTTGACGGATTTATGTTGCACCCCACCGTTCGCCCGATGGATCGTCGCCGCGAGGTATACGATCGCAAACTAATGCAGTTGATCGTCGACATGAAGCTGCCAGTTTTTGGCATCGGAGTTGGCATGCAGTTGCTGAACGTGACATTGGGCGGAAACTTGTTTTTACATTTGCCTGAAGACGTTCCGGCAGCGATTCCTCATCGCGACCCTCAAGACCCTGGCCATCGTCATGGTTTGGAAGTTGTCGCTGATTCGTTGATGGAGCGAGTTTATGGCGAAGGCGAAATCCGAGTGAGCAGTCGTCATCACATGGCAATTGATGAAGTTGCCCCAGGCTTCCGCGTGACTGCTCGCTGCCCAGATGGCGTCATTGAAGCAATCGAGAGCGAGCATCATGATTGGGTCGCTATTGGGACTCAATTCCATCCAGAAAACAACGCTGCGTCGGCGTTAGACATGAGAATTTTCGAAGAGTTCTTGGAATTGGTTCGTGAGCCTGTACCAATGTTGCGTGCAGTCGCCTAAGGCTGGTTTGTGGCATTCCAGAATAGTGCCGAAGAATTTAAAAAAACGAAACGCCAGTACATTTGTGCTGGCGTTTTTTTGTTGGAAGCCCGCATGTTTAGTATTTCTAATACCCTTCATATGAAACGCAAACGGGCTCTTCGGCTAATTTAGTGCGTGGTTCAGCCTTTGTAGGAGTTTGAAACGCAGAGCCGCAGAGGACGCAGAGTTCTTTTAAGAGCACTTGCTCTGCGCTCTCCGCGCCTCTGCGTTTGAACTTTCTTCCATGGACCGTTCTGTGCATGATGACTACTTTCCACGATAAACCTTGCCTTGAGCCACGTTATGGCACAGCGAAACTGCTAGCGAATTCGGCGACGACGCTATATTTACGGATAAAACTACTTTCAAATCCACTCCTGAGATGCCGATAAGGAAGTAGCGGCAAGCAAACCTATATTGAGCACCGCTGGTTACCAACCAAAACGTTCCATCGTGGCTTCATGATTTTTCCTCGTCTCAAATTTTGGTCGTCCGAATCAGAGCCCGAAAGCGGTCCCGATTTGATCCATCGGTCGCTGCAGAATCGGCAGCATCGGCTATGCGCGGGAATCTCGGTCGACGAGAAATTCCAGAAAATTCATGGCTGTTTGGCAGTGCTAAAAGGCCGCGGCAAGTTCTCGCGGTTGAAGTATGCAACCGGGGCAAGCATTGAACTTTCGGCTTCACTTCAAAATGGCTGCCAAGAGATTTGCGCCAGCAAAAATCCCGACACGTTCGATCTTCAGTTCCTCTTGAGAGACCTAGCCGATGCTCAGACGTTGGTGATCGAGCAACTCAAGCAAAATGCCGGCAAGTATGTCGATCGAGTTTTGGCTATCAGCGTAGCTGACCCAGGTTTGTGGTTTTCAGATTTTGATAACAAGCCGCTCTATTTGCCAATGTGCGATCCAACGACGATCGCCGAATCGACGGGTATTGCCGTGATTGATGCGTTGCCTCAAAGGGACCTAGCCGTGGGCGGCACTGGCCGGCCACTTGCAGCGTTACCGCTATGGATGATTTTGGCGGATCGAAATTCGAAAGTTGCTGATACCGATTGCGTTTTAGTCGACCTAACCAAGCAAAACCCCGAAACGTTTTGGCTGCCAGCTTCAGATGGTTTGGACGCTGAAGTCCCAGCAATTAAATGGCAAGCTGCAACTGCCGATTTGACCGATGATCAGGTTATTCGGCGAGCCGCACAGGCGCATCCGCGGTCGCGATTGTTCGTTCATTTGGCCGAAAGTCAACGAGCGGGTGAGAGTGGTTCAAGTGTTGCGACAGATCTCAAATTCGAACGGCTGGACGCGGTCATCGGAAAAACGATTAACCTAGAAGCGCTCGTGGCTGCGATTTTGGGAATGTTCCATATTGATCAGTTACCCGGAAATCTACCTCGTCTGACAGGGGCGACCAGTCAACGAATTTTGGGACGCCTGACCCCGGGCCGCCCTTCAAACTGGCGGCAACTGATCCGCGCGATGGCCCAGTATCATCCAGCGCCAATGAAGTTGAAAGACGCGATCTAGCGTTTGTCCGCCAAAGTCGCCTTTCGCTCCGAAGGGTGTATTTTTTACGCGGAGTGTTTGTAATCTCCTCAGGCCGAAGGGCAGAGGAGGTGGCGACGGTGCTTCCAGCCGGTCTTCCGCGCCGACCAAGAGAAAACGTTATTCGCACACAAAACAAGTCAGCCAGCACGGTAGCTCTTTGCAACTTTTCACAACCGCGAAAGAAACGAAATATACGAAAACCAAACAACCCGAAATCAGATCCGAGATCCTTAAACCTCGCCGCTGTCTTTCGTGTATTTCGTGGTTGTTAATTCGAACGACCGCCACCATAAAAAAGCGTTGCCGCTCCACCACCGCGTAAGACAGGCCAGAGGCGCCAGAGGCAACTGTCGCCACCTACGGCTTTCCCGCCTAAAGGCGAGAAACTGTTTACAGCGTCGCCATTTCAATTTTTGATTTCAACCAATGACAAGCGGCCAGATACAAATAGCTGGCCAACGATTGTTCGGTTGATTCAAAATAGGCGTAACCCCGTTGTCCAGCCAAAACTCGGTGATCAAAATCCTCCGGCAACGAAACGGTCACATCAAAGCGAGGCGACAACAACTCATAACTGAAATCGTCTTCATTCGTCGGACTTTTTGACAAAGCGCGAACCGGTAACGAACCACCTTGCGTGGCTGTCAACGAAGGGAAAGTCGGCTCTTGGCTGGCTCTCGGGTTAATCGAAACCAACGTAGCATTGACAACCGCCTTGCCAGGAAACATCAACCGCAACTGCTTGCCAGCGGACCAAACGGTTGCATCGTACTCGCTCTGGTCCACCGAAACGACAACTTCTTTGCTGTTCAACTTCGCCACCGTCAGCAACTCGTCACCTCGTTCTACAAAACTTCCTAACCGATTTGCGAGCTGACGCTGAACAATCACGCCGTCGTCGGTTGCCAGTACTTGCAGGCCTTTTGCGGCCGATTGCTTTTCGACAATCTGATCGGTCAAGCGGTAAACTCGTTGCGTTTCCGCTTGCATCATTGCTTGATTTCCCTGCTGCTGGTGAATGCGTGACTGAATCTTGGCTTCGTCTCGTAACCGAGTTAACTCGACCAACTCGTTGGCGAGCTCGGGATTCTCCAGCTCTAGCAACAAATCGCCTTTAGTGACTGTTTGGCCTTCAGCAACATGAATCGCCGTTACGAACCCACTGGCGTCCGCGCGGACGATCGATTCATTGTGAAATTGTACGATCGCTGGAGCGGACTTAGTCGCTGGGGCTTGGAAAAAGTAAACACCAGCTACAACGAAACCTACTAAACATGTAACGCTGACTGCGGTACGGATTCTATTAATTTTAGATTGAGCGTTTGCACCGGCCAGCAAAACTAACTGCCGAAAAATTGGCACCGCAAACCAAGTCACCACTCCAATTCCACTCAGCACCAACCCAGCCCCCTGTAGCAATACCGACGCGGCAATGATCAATCCAAGTCCGATCAATATTCTCCAAATAAATGCCAACACACCATAAATGGCGAGCGGCACAGATTCGTTTGCTTGAAACTGAATTTGTTTTGGTACGCCAAAGAATAGTTGCTTCGTGGCTTGGGAAACCCACTGACCACCTTTGCTGTAAAGATTTGGTATCGCCAGCAGATCCGAAAGCAAAAAGTAACCATCGAAACGCATCAATGGGTTCGCGTTGAACAGGATCGTCGTCACGGAGGACATGACCATGATACTAAACGCAATACTGGCTATCACGCCATCGGTTTGAGACCAAACGATGATCGCCAAAAAAGCAACCAACAATTCGATATACATCCCCGCTGCTGACACGACCATCCGCTGCCAACGGTTAACGAAACGCCACATCGAAGTCACATTAACAAAAGCCATCGGCGCAAATAATATAAATACCACGCCAAACTCTGGAACTTCGCCTCCGTATTTTCGACAGGCGACGCCGTGAGCGGATTCATGAACCACTTTTAACACAAACCAAGTAATCAATAGCCAAATCCAACTGCCGCTTGAAAGCACATTAGCCGAGGACGCATAAACCTGCTGCCAGTTGTTTGCTAAACATGCTAACGAATAGGCGCCAGTCATCACCCAAAGCACGAAAAACCAACTCGAAAACAACCATTCGGTCGCGGGCTGAATGGATTTAAGAAGACGGTTAGGATTGAACAAGCTCAACTTGATGCTGATCGGATTTAGCCAACTCATCATCTTGGCCCGCTCAAGTTGTTGGGCCATAGCGTTTAAGCGTAATGCGTTATCGGTTTGATTGACCGTCACTAGATTCATCGCAAGCAGCCAGTTTGCAACCTGCACGATCTGATCCTCCCGCAGATCGCTGCTAGGCTGCTGTTGACCTTGCTGGGCACCGGCTTCGCTTCGTAACAATTCAAGAATATCAGCGTTCGAACGTTCGCCGTTGACTTTTGCAATGAACCGATATTCGGCCAACCCAATCCGATAGTGCTTACTGCGGACCGGATCCTCAACCGATACAAAGGATTCACCGTTTTCAAATCGAGTCGAAAACTTCAAGCATTTCCGAATGCTAAACACTAGTTTCAGTGTTTGCTCCGTTGGACTAAGGCCCTCGGCAACGCTTTGATTACTTTGGATTTTGGATTGATTCATTTCGGGCACCTACCAAATCATCCAATACCGAATTGACTCCCAAGGCCGATGAAACAAATTCCATCCCAGCGGAGACCAGCCAGCGGAAACTTTCGCGTCTCCGTTCATCCCAGGCCTCAAACGACCTTGGGCGTTTTGCAAAACCACTTCGGCAACAAAAACGCTGTCATCATTAACGGCCTCTGCTCGTGGGTGGATCCGTTGGATTTTGGCGGAAAACGTCTGGAATGGAAACGAGTCAAACTTTAGTTGGACTTGCATACCTGGCTTGACATAATCGGCCTCCGACTCCGGCACGCCAACTTCAGCGACCATGGCCTCAAGCGGCGCGATTTCAAATAACGTTTGTCCAAGCTCCAGCGGTGCGCCTACCGAATTTTCTAGATCGCCAGAAACGACGATACCGTTTATCGGGGACCGCACGT
Source organism: uncultured Pirellulaceae bacterium (assembly GCA_964555525.1). GTDB lineage: Bacteria > Planctomycetota > Planctomycetia > Pirellulales > Pirellulaceae > Mariniblastus. The sequence goes on along the minus strand of CAZKTR010000150.1, from coordinate 553 downwards.
CAAGGTTTTCAAGTCGTTGATGAAGGATCGTGATCTTTGCTTGATGACGTTGCATTTCACTTTTTGCGATCTGAGATTGGGCCACATCGCCGGTGGCCAGCGCCAAATCACGCTGTTTTCGTGACACGTCAAACTCCGCTTGCACACCCGCGAGTTCTCCACGGAGCACACGCCCGTCGAGCCTAGCGACGACTTGCTGAGCGGTCACTTGATCACCGCCGCGAACCAAACTTTGCGCCAACACACCATCATAAGGCGCGGCAACGAAACGCCGCTCTACCGGTTGCACATTACAATCACACCAAACTCGATACGGCGTTGGCACGCAAAGCAACCCGGCCACCAGTGCCGCACCGATCATTAAGTTTCGTAGCGTAACCGAAGATTTTAGTTTCAAAAGCCGACTGGACAACTTTCTAAGCAAGCTTTCATTGGCACGTATAACCGTTGGTAAATGTCCAGCAACCAGTTCAACAACCTGCTGACACTTTGCTTGAAACGCCGCGCTTTGAAATTGATCCTTACTACAACCTATCAGAACCGAACCGATTTC
>CAZKTR010000149.1:0-7788 GCA_964555525.1 uncultured Pirellulaceae bacterium | reverse complement strand
ATCGCGGCATGCGTCATACCAAATTGGATCAAAATTAAAGTCGAGATCGAGATACCTCACGGGAGGCCATTCCTTGACCCCTGTGAGGATCGGTAAATTGTGTTCGTTGACGTCAACCTCCAAATCAATTGGAAAGTGAATACTCCCAATGGCTTTTATGATGTCTCTAGCGGATCCTTTCGGATCCGCTGGCAGGATGATCTCAGCATCTAAAACAGGACGAAACAGTCGATTTTTTAGTAGTGGTATCGAACTTCGGTGATCAAGCAACTCGGAAACATGAACTGGCAAGCAGTTGCTTCGGCCAATGTCGATATGCCCACCGGAAGTACTCATTGCATCCATCAGCTGCGCAACGGCAGTGTTTTCCTTCGCCGCTCGTCGATATTCAGCCGAAATCCATGCCACGAACAATCCTGCAATGCAGGTTGCTACTAATATTTCGGCGAGACTAAACTTAAAATGGCTCCCGCGATTTTCGAGTCGATCTTCAACAACACAGGCAAACAACAGAAAGAGAAACAAAATTAGAAGCACGTCAACTAGAAGCCCCCACCAATGGACTCGTATGACCTCGCCATTTCCGATCCATGGCCAACGAGCTGGGTTGCTCCAAAAAGTTGTTTGAGTAACAAATCCATCTCGCCAGACATCGTTTAGGCGATTCGTTTGGCGTTCTAGAAATACCAGTGGAAGCCCATGCCGTTGGTAACTTGGCCTCGGCAAATACGATGCGGGCGTCCATCCACCAGGAGAAGGGTAAGCGTTTTCCACTTCATCTATTCTTCCTGGCAGAGCAATGAGTAGCCAAGGCAAAAGAATTAGCAACGCAATCAACAGCGTCGAACGATGAAAGCGAAAGAGTCCACCGCAGCAAGGTTTTGGCTTGGTGTCTTGCTGGTCAGGCATCGTCGGTTCCTTGCAATGGTATCGAAAATTTACCGGCATCGGTGAATGTCGCCTTTCGCTCCGCGAAAGTAGCGCTACCTTGTGCCGACTTTCCCGAAGCGGCAGGCATTGAATGAGCAACTGGCTATTTTGAATTATAGCATTTAGCCGACGCCACAAATTGTCTTAATAAATGCTTGAATGAGCTTAAGTTGGTTCACGTTGCAGAAATGACCAGCGTTCCTAAGATTGTACGAACACTACTTTCGCGGAACGAAAGGCGACTTTCGGCTAAAGCCGTGTTTTAGGACCAACGGTCTGGCAGTTAGGCCGCGGGAGGTTAACTTTAAAGCGTGGGGCTTTACTTGGGCGTCTATGGCAGAGCCAAAGGTACAGTGCGTTCCAAGGCAGAGCCTTGGAACGAGCGGCGCGTAAAAAATGTCAGCCTCGGTACAAAAGGCGACTATCCCCAACCCACCTCAACTACGATTTGCGTCGATTAGTTCTTTGAACTGGCCAAACAAGTACTGGCTGTCGTGTGGGCCAGCGGAGGCTTCGGGGTGATACTGAACGCTGAAGGCCGCGTGTTCTTTGTGACGCAAGCCAGCGATCGTGTCGTCGTTCAAATTGACGTGAGTCACTTCTAAACAATCCGGCAGAGAGTCTTTTTCGACGGCGAACCCGTGGTTCTGACAAGTGATCTCGATCTTGTTGTTCGAGTGATCCATCACCGGCTGGTTAGCTCCACGATGACCAAACTTCATTTTGAAAGTCTTGGCTCCACATGCCAACGCAAACAGTTGGTGTCCCAAACAAATACCAAACATCGGGACCTTACCCAGTAAACCGCGAATGGTTTCGATGGCGTAAGAAACCGGCTCTGGGTCGCCAGGGCCGTTGGATAAAAACACGCCATCTGGATTCAATGCAATTACTTCTTCGGCCGTCGCTGTGCCCGGCAACACGGTCACGCGGCAACCTTGATCGAATAAGTGACGAGCGATATTCCACTTCATGCCGAAATCTAACGCCACGATATGCGGAGCGTCAGGGCCGGGCTCGGCCGGGGCGACTGCGTCGGTTCGACCGTCCCACCATTGGCTTAGATGAGTCTCCCAGTTGACTGGCTGAGCCGGCAAAACTTCCTTGACCAAGTCGCGTCCAACAAGCCCTTCTGAATCTTTAGCCAAAGCGACAAGTTTTTCCGAATCTAATTCTTCGGACGAAATCACACCGCGCATGGCACCAGTGGAGCGAATTCGTTTGACAATCGCTCGCGTGTCGATATCCGAGATTCCGACGATGTTATTTTTTTTGAGATACTGACCAAGCGTTTCCTGTGATCGGAAGTTGCTGGCGACTCGGCTGACGTTGCGGACGATGAATCCCGACAGGTGAGGCCCAGTACTTTCTACGTCTTCTTCGTTAACCCCGTAGTTTCCCATCTCTGGGTAAGTCATGGTCACAATTTGGCCGCGGTAGCTGGGGTCCGTCAAAATCTCTTGATAGCCGGTCATGGAAGTGTTGAAAACGACTTCGCCGCTGGTGGTGCCGTCGGCTCCAAATGCATAGCCACTGAAAACGCTTCCGTCTTCCAGAGCCAATTTAGCGGGTTTTAACCGGCTAAATGGGCTGACACCTTCGGGCACTGGCTGATGAGAATTGGACTGAGTCGTGTCGATGGTCACGTTTTGGTTCATGGAGTGCGTTCAGTTGCGGGTGAAGGATAAAGTCGAATAGGCAGAATAATTCGGAAATTCGACGGTAGACTTTAACTGTTGTAGTGAATCAAGCACGCTGATTTCTTTTTTTAGTTGAAACGAGCAATGCCAGACGATACTCCTCTTGGCTGTGGGTCTCCGAAACGAGGCAACTCGAATCGGACAGCCAATTTTAGAAGGGTTTCAGTCGCGGCGAGCTGAAACCCTTCGTTTTTTTGCGCTTTGCCCTAAAGTCTTACTAGGTAGCCGAAGCACTTCTACCGGCCATTTCTGGCTGAAAGCAAGTTTCTGGTTAAAAGCACACGTTTTGTCGTCGGAAATTCTAGTGAGATTCAGCGGATACTCAACCGCTTTTCAGGGAACCGCTTTAAAAACGAGCACTAATGCTTCAGCGGGTTGAGTGCCCGATTACCCCAGCTACTCAATGGAAACAACTAAAATACAAGCTCGCGTCGCAAGCAAGTGCATTTTCAAGAACATTGACAAATGCACTCGTTCGCGCGTCGAGCTTGTACGTAATTTTTGCGTGAGCCGGTCTTTAATGCCCATCGCTGTTGCTCCGCCGGCGCATAAGACAGGCCAGAGGCAACCGTCGTCACCTTTGCGGCTAAAGCCGGGATACCGCCTATGACGGTACTACAAACTACGGGCTTTCGGGTCGGACACTGCGACCAAAACAATCCCCAATCGCTCAGCCAAGGCGATCGTTTCGGGCTCTTTTAAGATGATGGTCTTCTCTCCTTCGACCGCCAGCACCGTACCGCCGGCGTCGTGGATCGATTGGACCGTACCCACTCCGATGGTCGGGACATCAAATCGCATGTCCTGACTGGGTTTGGCAACCTTGACCACCGTAAAACCGCCTTTGCACAGTTCTCCGGCGCGGCGAATGCAAGCGTCCGTGCCTTCGATCGCTTCGACTGCCATCACGGCTTGTTCTTTGATGACTACGGTCTGCCCAACGTCCAAACCGCCCATCTGTTTGGCCATCGCCCAGCCAAATTCAATGTCTTTTTGTTGAGTAGAATTAGGTTTCTTACTGGTTAGCGTCCCGGTTTTCACGAGCAGCTCCGGGGCAAAGTCAGTGGCTGGTTCAAATGATATTCCTCCAGCAGCATAGAGATCAACGACCGTTCTGAGAAGCGTGTCGTCGCGTTGGTCTTTTGTTCGCGAAATATAAACCGGGTAAAAATGTCGCAAAAAAGTTAAGTCTGGAAAATGCTTGAACAGGTCGCGCCGCCGCTGGAACAACAGCGTCTTAAAGATCTTGCCGGCCATCGTTGCGCGTTTCACCCCCGCCGAACGCAAGAAACGGACTTGCCCGCCCATACGTCCCATGCCGAATACGCGATAGCTAGTACACAGTGTTTCCAAAACCGGGTCAGCGTGTCCGCTGATAGCACAGCAATGGACCTCGTGGCCTTGGGCAAGCAGCGACCGAGCAACTTCGACCGGGAATTCACCCCAGCCAGCAACGAGACCAATTTTTTCTGGCGTTGCTGAGTTAAGCGAAGTGCGATGGCGAGGAAGCGTTTGTTGCATGATGGTGTGGCAACGTTTAAGCAGCCTTGGTTTTTGAATCCGATTCATCTTCGGCCTCGGCAGTTAGCTTGGCAAGCTCTTTTTCAAGCCGACGTAGCCGCTTCCGCATCTCGGGCAGTTTGGCTCGACTGGCCACGATCTGCATTTCTTCTCGCATCGGTTTGGCTGGCGAGCCAAACATTACTTGATTGGGCTCCACATTGTGCATCAAACCCGACTGAGCACCAATCTGTGCGTTGTCTCCGATCGTTAAATGATCGGCCAATCCGACTTGGCCTGCCATCACCACGTAGTCGCCCGTTTGGCTGCTGCCAGCAATGCCCACCTGTGAACAAAGCAGATTGTGGTCGCCGATGGAACAGTTGTGCCCAATCATGACCAAGTTGTCTAGCTTTGAGCCGTTGCCGATGGTGGTTGAGTCGTAGGTTCCACGGTCAATCGTCGTGTTTGCTCCGATTTCAACATCTTCGCCAAGAACCACGTTACCCAGTTGAGCCGACAACACGTGCCCGCTGTCATCAGATTTGTAGCCAAAACCAAAGCCGCCCAGAACCGCGCCCGCGTGAATAATCGACCGGTCGCCGATGATCGTGTTTTCGTAGATGGTCACATTTGGATAGACGGTCACGTTTTTGCCGATGCAAACGTTTTCCATGACCGTCGTGTTTGGAAAAATGACCGAACCGGAACCGATTTGGACGCCGTCCATGATGACTGCCCCGGGATGGATGCAAGCATCTTCGGCGATCGTGGCGATTGGGCTAACAATCGCTTGTGGGCTGATGCCGTTGTTGGGGCGTTCGATCGGTGGTTTGAAGTGTCCCGCGATTTTGGCAAAGGCGGCTTGAACGTTGTCTACGCGAATACAAGGCTTGTCGCTGGTTTCAATTTCCTTGGGAATAATGGCCGCCCCAGCATCACTGTCCAAAAACTGTTCGTGATGTTTTGTCGAACAAGCAAAGGTAATTTGCGTGTTAGTGGCTCGATTGATAGACGCAGCGCCATTGATCACCGGGTCTTCCGCCGACGTCAAATTGCCTCCTACGAGCTGTGCGAGTTGGTGCAATCGCATCATGCTCAGGCTTCCTTTCCTGCCCATCGAAAATGGGGTCACGCTGTAAGTGTTCTGTTTCTTTGCTTTTAAAATGGGCGATTATCTTCCCAGAAGGCCTATTAAAACTAATCCTTTACCACGCGGCTAGGTCGATTGATTGACTTATGGAAAGTGATAGCACTTTCTTGGCGCGTCTCACAAGCCTAGAAGCGCTGTCGACTTTCCATCGCAAGATGGATTTTAGGTGGCGACGGTGCTTCCAGCCGGTCTTCCGCGCCGGCGGAGCGATAATGATCCCAATAAGATGGTTCTTCCGGGAATTTAGTGGTGGATTCAATGAGATTTAGTAGCTTAGTTCCAATGTGACATCGACTTGTTTTTGACTAGCGAGGGTGCCATGCTTACGCGTTCGAAACGGATAGATTTAGAAAGCCCTTTAAAAAACATGCTCACGGGACTTTTCCAAAACCGCATCCAACGCGTAAGCATGCCAGCACTCAGTAGACAATCTTAACCTTAAAGCCGTGAAGCATGGCACCCACACTCCTCAGACAAAGTACATGAAATACTTGCGCGAGCCACTAAAACTCTGGAAGAGCCATTAAGATAAGTGAGCGTTAGGCAACTGAAGTCTGGCGACTCCAGCTACGGCAAACCATCAATCTCTACTCGAAAAATCGCCCAGCCCACACGGCAACACAATCGGCCACCCAACTCGCATCTTGCCGTTGATTGATCAACAAATGATCTGAACCCGGCAACCCCAGCAATGACTTCGCTCCAGCACTCCACTCAAACAAATCCTTCGCACACGAAAACGCCACGGTCTCATCAGCCGGCGAGTGCATGATCAAGTGCGGCACTTGGATTGAACGAATTGGTGTTTCCAGATTAAACCCGCGTAGGCTCGCCAGCAACTGAGTCGTAATCAAGTGATCTCGGCCTCCAATGTTGACCATTCCCGAACCGGTCGCTTCGATTTCTGGATTCTGCGATGTCAAAAATTTGGCCAAATGAGCCGTACAAGACGGGGCGGCGAGAGTCGCAAGCGCTTTTACCGAATCAAACTCGCTGACCGAAGCCATCGCAGCGGCGCCCCCTAACGAATGTCCGATCAACAACTGCGGGGCCTGATGTGTGGCCGACAGCCAGTCCACTGCCGCACGCAAGTCAGCTAGATTCGTTTCAAAATTCGATTCCTCGAAACGTCCGCCGCTATTTCCTAGCCCTGAGAAATCAAAACGCAGCACCGAGATCGACCGTTTTGCCAACTGCCGGCTGATCTTCACGATCGCCTTGAGGTCTTTTGTACAAGTGAAGCAATGGGTGAACACCGCATAAGCGATTGGCGTACCTTCAGCAGCATCGATAATCCCGGCCAACCGAACGCCGGATTCGTTTTTAAAAGTAACTCGTTGGCTAGACATCGAAGTCAGTTTTCCAATTTTACAATGATTGCGTTTGGGTTTGCGAGTATCGTCCGCTATCAAAGTGGATCAGGGTAGTGGACGAGGCTGCGAATCCTTGGCGATGGTGCCGGCCTTAGGGGTCTTAGGCCTCGTTGTCCTCTACCAAGGATTTTGCATTTGCGAGACCGTTTGTCGGGCCACGCGTTCGATGACTTCTTGCTGAGCGGTCGTCAGCGACTGTCCGCCTTCGGGGATGAACACGGCGTCCTCGCTAATGCGAACCGTTTGCCGCTGCATCAACGGTGTCCCGGCTCGGTCGACCCAATCGATTTCAACGACCCAGCCAACTCCCACAGACCGAGCTTCGTCAAAGCGGTTTTCACCGACCACGCTTTTGCGTTCCTGAATGATTCGCCCGCGAACAAAACTGTCGGCGATCTGCGGATTGGTGATTGTCAAAGGCGTCGACAATTCGACTTCTTTGATCACCGCTTCCGTCGTGCGTTGTCCAAGGAACCGACGGAAAGAATCACTTTCGAACATCGCTACATGGACGGTGCGAATGTCGCTGCGGTACAGATACTGGTTGCCCAAGTGATAACCCGCGCAGCCGACCGAACAGCAAGTGGTTAACAGAATTAACCAACAGGTCAAAATTCGGTTGAAAGTACTCATTGGATAAACGTTGATTGAACGCAGTAAAGGTTAGGTCGTTAAATCTGGTTGTGATTAAACGTGATCGAAAATGGTGTTATCGTCGCTTGATGCCCAAAACGCTTTCATTGTCTCCGGCCACGATCACAGGCTTGGCTTTCTCGGGATCGGGAAACATATTCACTAGCCACTCGGCATGCTGTCCTGGGCGATCGGGTAGCTTTTTGGTCGCCGCAATTCGCTCATCGACTTGTTCGGCAATGCTAGACCCGATGAATTGCTTTTTGATCTTCTCGTAATGAAAACGAGCCGCCAAGTTCTCACCACGCCGCTCAAAGTACTCAGCCATCGTCAAATCACGCTCGCCCATCATATTCTGTACACGGGCGGCTTGTTTTTCCAAGTAAGGGATTTCGTTTTTCGATTTTTGCGGGAACGTCCGTACGATCGACTTCAAAATTTCGTCCGCTTTGACCAACGGTTGATCGTCGTAAGACGGGCCTTGGTAGTTTGCAAGTTG
>CAZKTR010000148.1:0-7789 GCA_964555525.1 uncultured Pirellulaceae bacterium | reverse complement strand
CAGTGTTTGGTTTTCCAATGACGGAAACCATTTGGGTGGTCGGTTTGGTCGTGATTGTTCTGTCGGTTGCTGGCGGTTCTTGGGCGATCTGTGCGGGCGATTTTGTCCAGTTGTTGATCTTAATGGCGGTGTCGATCGTGACCGCGTTCATGGTGCTGGGGCACGGGGATATTGGCGGTGTTTCTGGGTTGATCGATCAGGTTCCAAGTCACCACTTCAACTGGAGTGAAGTGGCCAATTGGCAAATCATTGCGTTCTGGCTTGTGGCCACTTTTGTGCACAAGTTCGTAACACTTAACAATATGCAAGATTCCTATCGCTATCTAAACGTCAAAGACGAAAAGCAATCGCGCAAGGCCGCACTATTGGCTTCGGCGTTAATGTTGATCGGGCCGGTGATTTGGTTTATCCCACCGATGGCAGCGAGCGTGCTTTGCTCAGATCTTTCAGTTGTATTTCCAAGCGTCAAAAATCCAGACGAAACCGCATACATTTATGCTGCGATGCAAGTGCTGCCAGCGGGGATGATGGGGTTGCTGGTGTGTGGGTTGTTTGCCGCGACGATTTCTTCAATGGATAGTGGCTTGAATCGCAATGCAGGCATCTTTGTGCGAAGCTTTTACCAACGCGTGCTTAATGAGCCATCGTCAAAGCATTTGTTGATCGTCGGACGAATTGCGTCAGCGGTCTTTGGTTTGTTGATCATTCTTGTAGCTCTTTACATCAATCAACTCAAAGGCGTTGATTTGTTCGACGCGATGTTGTGGTTTGGCGGGATGATTGCTTTGCCGTACACGATTCCGCTGTTGTGGGGAATCGTTTTCAAAAAAACGCCGACTTGGTCAGGCTGGAGTACGGTTCTGATTGGGTTCACGATTTCGTTCGTTATTACGTTTAGCTGGGAGTCAGGCGACGAAACGGTTTACTTGATCGATCCGTCTTGGTTTGGCGAAGCGATTGGGTTTGAAGAAGCGATGAGTAAACGGGAAGTCAAAGATTACTTTTACTTCACTCCGATTTTCGTGAATATCGTGGTCTGTTCGGTTTGGTTCTTCTTTACTTCGTTATTTTACGGTAGTTCTGGTGAAGAGCATAAGCAACGAGTCGACAAGTTCTTCGAAGCGATGAGAACGCCGATCGATTTTGAAAAGGAAGTCGGGGAAGGCAAAGATAGCGTTCAGTCAAATGCGCTGGGTGTGCTGTGCTTGATCTATGGCGGTTTCGTCGTGCTGATGGCGGCGGTCCCGAATCCGTTGACAGGCCGATTGGCATTCTTGTTCTGCGGTGGCTTGATCGGCGGCGTGGGATGGTTGCTGTACCGAGCTTCCAAAAAACCCGACGATGTGAACCCTAAGACAACGGAACCAACCAAAACTGAAATCAACTAGGATACAAGCTCGTGGCGCAAGCAAGTGCATTTTGAAACAAGAGATTTGACGAATGCACTCGCTTGCGCGTCGAGCTTGTATTCGCCTAAGCAACGAAATTACATTTTTGGCGATTTAAAACTGAAACGCTTAATTCAAATCAACCAACTTTTAAACACCTAACAGGACCAAATTATGAGTAACAAACTAAACGGAAAACGAGTTTTGGTAACCGCCGGTGCTCAGGGAATTGGTTTGGCGATCAGTCGAGCGTTACTAGATCGTGGTTGTAACGTGGCCGTCCATTATTTCTCGTCGGCCGATGCGGCGAACGAGCTTAAAGCCGAATTCGGTGATCGCGTGTTAGCGTTTCAGGCCGACTTGACTGATTTGGATCAAGCCAAGCAGTTGGTTGAACAGTCCGTTGCAGGGTTGGGTGGGCTTGATATTTTGATCAACAACGCAGGCTCATTGATCGCTCGGAAACGTCTTGATGAAATCGAGATGGATTTTTGGCAGACGGTGATCGACGTGAACGTGACTTCGATGTTGAACGTGACCAAGTTTGCGGCTCCTGCTTTGCGAGAAGCAAACGGCGCCAGCATCGTCAATCTGGCTTCACTGGCCGGGCGTAAAGGCGGGCATCCTGGTTCGCTGGCTTATTCTACGGCCAAAGGAGCGGTTTTGACTTTGACGCGAGCGATGTCAAACGAACTGGGCCCGGACGGTATTCGCGTCAACGCTTTGGCGCCTGGGCTGATTTTGGATACGAATTTTCATAACACTCACACGACCAAAGAGTCTGCTGCCAAAACGGTAGCGGGGATTCCCGTTGGGCGTGCGGGCAACCCCGACGACGTGGCTCATGCGGCGGTCTTTTTGGCCGAGCAGTTTGACGGCTTTGTTGCCGGAGCGACGTTGGACATTAACGGAGGAGTTTACAGCGCATGAATATCTCATTTAAAACGATCGTCTTTGCCACTTGTTTGCTTTGGGCCGTTCAGGTTCAGGCTCAGGATAAGGTCAAACCGAACTATGAATCGTATAGTGGTTTCACTTGTGACTCGGTGCCTCGACTGCCCGACAAAGAGACTCATCCTTCGCTTTGGTTCACGGCTGATCAAGCGGCCACGATGCGAGCCAAGAAGGATCAAGACGCGCAAGCGGCAGGGCTTTGGAAGCAAATCGCTGGCAGTCAATTTTTAACGATGGAGTTGTTGCCTGTACCGGCAGCCGACGACGATAAAAAAACGATCCACAGGTATTACGGTCACATGGCCCAAGCGGCCAAGTATTCCGGGTTTATGATTTGGATGGCCGAAGACGACGCTGCCAAACAAAAGTGGGTTAAGCGAACCATCGCGTTGCTTGAACGAGCTTACGATGGCCCGGTTTATGAACTAGACCCCAAGAAAAAAAGCGGTCCGACGGACGAAATCTACCTTGGCACTTGGATCCAAAACTATGCCTCGGCTTACGATTGGGTTCAGCCGTTTTTAACCGCTGAACAAGACAAGGCAATTCGAGCGAGATTGGTTAAGCAGGCCGACTGGATGGGGCGGAACATTTACGAATGGACGTCGCGTCCTCATAACCACCTGTCCAAGCCAGCTTGGGGGCTCGGTTCTTGTGCCCTTGCGCTCAGCCAAGAAAAAGACGCCAGTAGGTGGCTGGCTGTTACGCTGGCAGCTGGCAATGACAATACGCGATACTTTTTTAGCAGCGACGGAATCTATCGCGAAGGCTCTCACTACACGCTTTTCAGCTGGACGAATTTTTTGCCTTTCATGGTGAATTACAAAAACGTTTCCGGCGTGAATCAGTTTGAACAGTTCCAGCCGTTGATGGAATGGGGAGTTGCCGCGCGTAATAGCAACGGTTGGTTGCCGAATATCGAAGACTCGTTCATTCGGCCGTTCCCAGGGCACATGGCGGCGGCGATGTACAAGGATGCTTCGACGCGATTGCATAAAACGGCGCCGTTGTCGGAAGTGTTGACTTGGGCTTGGAATACAACGGACAAGTCACCCTTTGAAGCTTATCTAAAGAAGACGACGTACAACTGGACCGGTGCGAGTTGGGATTATACGTTGCCATTGGACGAGTACCTGACTTACGACCCGTCGATCAAAGCGGCAGAGCCGAACGTATCGCCGACTGTGTTTTTGGACGGCGGGCAGAGCATGTTTCGAAACACTTGGAAGACCAGCGATCCGGCCGGGCGATTTTTATTGTTTCAAGGCGTTGCCGAAGCGGATAACCACGAGCACTACGAACATCTAAGTTTTATTATCTCGGCCGAGGGCCAGATGATGGCTTCCGATGGTGGTTACACTCGCAAAAGCTACGGTGAAAAAATGAGAACCGAATGGTACAAACAGGCCGAAGCTCACAACGTGGTCACGCTGGCCGGTAAGGCCCCTGTTGACGCGAGTGAAAACGTGACGCCTGTTTCACGTCATCGGACGGATACGGCTTTCTTTGACTTTGAAGAGAAGGAAGCGCCGTATCCCAATGGCGGTAAGCTTCGTCGTGCGGTTGCGTTTCCTGGCGAGAAGTATTTTGTGGTGGCCGATATTGTGAATTCACCGGTGACCGCTGAGGCGGTTGCGTTGTTGCACGGCGGACGAGCAAAAATGGAAGGCGAGGGGAACTATCGCGTTTGGAATTACGAGAACGATACTTATGGCAAAGCCGCTCACTTGCACGCTTGGACGTTCGGTTCGGCGGATGATTTTCAAATTGAAAATGCTGAGGGCGAGCTTACTTATTTGAAGGGCGACTTTGGGGTGTTCCCGTACACCCGAGCCAAGGGCAACGGTACCGAGCAGGTGTTTTTGCAGGTGTTGTTTCCGACGGCACAAGGGAAGGCCGGCCCGCAAGTTTCGGCAAAGCGGGATGGCAAACGAATTGTTGTCACGGTGAAGGATGGAAACTCGACCGACCACTTTTTCTTGCAGCCTTCGACTGAGCGGGCGACGGTTGGTGGAGTAGAAACGGACGCTACGTTTGCGTGGGTTCGTGAAGACGGCGGAAAGCCAACGAAGTATTTTGTTCGGGAAGGTTCGCACCTGAAAGCCAATGGAACTGAACTGTTAAAAGAGAATGAGCCGATGACCGTTGCAAAAGAGCAGTAAACTAGTGAGCCTTGTGTAGTGAGCCGAACGCGCTAGCGTCGGGCGCTGTGTCAGGTTTTGGGCGGTGGGTGCTAGGTCAAGCGGCATTCTGTTAATGCCCGACGCTAGCGCGAACGGCTCACAGGTGACCGCCCTACGGCTAACGCCAAACAGCTATCATATTCCCAAACCCATCAACCCTTGCCACTTGGCAAACGAGAAAGAACTTATGAGTGAGATTGTAAAACAGATTGAAGAACTGAAGGTCGTGCCTGTGGTTGCGATTAAAAACTTGGACGACGCCGAACGTTTAGCAGACGCTTTGACCGCTGGCGGGATCGCTTGTGCTGAGATCACGCTTCGCACCGAAGCGGGGCTTCCGGCGATTGAGTTGTTGGCCAAGCGATCTGATTTTTTGGTCGGAGCCGGTACAGTTCACAATGCAGACCAAGCAGCGGCAGTGGTCGATGCGGGAGCCAAGTTTGTGGTTGCGCCTGGATTTAATCCAAAGACGGTTGCTAAATGCATCGATAAAAACGTGCCGATCTTTCCGGGTACGTCCAGCCCGACGGATCTAGAGATGGCGCTGGAGTTCGGGCTGGACATCGTGAAGTTCTTTCCTGCCGAGGCGATGGGTGGAGTGAAGACATTGAAGGCTTTTCATGGCCCGTATCACACCATTCGTTTTATGCCGACCGGTGGCGTTTCGATGGCGAATTTAAAAGATTACCTGAGCCTGCCGTATGTGATCGGTTGCGGTGGAAGTTGGATGGCGAAAGGGGATTTGATCGCCGCCGGTCGCTTCGACGAGATTACTCGGCTGGCGAAAGAGACCGTGGCGATGGTGAAAGAAATTCAGGATGCAAAGGCGTAGCGATTTGGTTGCTGTCGTAGCCGTTGTCGCCAGACTTCGGGCGAATTGCCGGTACTCCTGAACTCTGGCGAGCCCAGCTACGTCGCCAGTCTTTGGTGACTGACGCTTTGCCCTCTTGTTGGCATCCTTCCTGTCGGTGAGATGCCTTACTTCTCTGCTTGCCACGTAGACAGGCCGGGAGGCACTGTCGCCACATTTGTGCAACGCAAATGTAATAACTATTAACGCAGAACCCGTATAAACTACGCTCCAGAATGGTTTGTTTCCGATATTGATTATGCCGAAGAAGATTATTGTTGACCTTGGATAATTTTTATTAAAAAATATAATAACTGAAGTGAACAAACCGACTTCGACTTTCCCCTTCCTGCCTTGAAGCCTCATCAAGGCCCCTATTCTTAGTTCGAGCTTGCTATGATTCGATCGACCTTCTTTTTTTCTATTTGGCGAATCGAACGATTCGCATTCGTTTCTTTGGTTTGCCTATCTCTTGCTGCCACTTCATCAGTTTTGGCAACGGACTTTGTGGTGTCCAATGCTTCGGACATTGAAGACGCAATGGACTCGGCGCAACCGGGCGATGTTTTGATCATGACCGACGGAGTTTGGACGGATCAAGATATTGACTTTGCCGGTTTTGGAGCAGCAGGGAATCCGATTACGCTTCGAGCAGAAACGCCAGGTGGTGTTCAGTTGAATGGCACTTCGCAGCTTGCGATCTCTGGTAGATATTTGGTTGTCGACGGCTTGAACTTTGAAGGCGGCGGTGACAGTGAACTCAACTATGTCGTTCAGTTTCGCGGGCCTGAAGGGGAGGCGCGAAACTGTCGGCTCACCAATACACAAATACTAAACTACAACCCGCCCAGCATCGATACTCGGTACCACTGGGTGAACCTGTACGGACAAGACAATCGTGTCGACCACTGCCGCTTCCAAGGTCAAAATCACTCAGGCGTTACCGTTGTTGTGGTGCTCAACGACAACGGCCAAGAGGCTCGTCACTTGATTGACCAAAATGCGTTTTTAGATCGGCCGCTAGGAAACAGTAACGGTTTTGAAGCGATTCGCATCGGCACGAGTGCTCGCCATACCATTTCCGCCCAGGTCGTGGTTGAAAACAATTTGTTTGAGAATGTGGACGGCGAGATTGAGATCATTTCGCACAAGTCAGCTGATAACGTCTATCGCTATAATACATTTCGTAGTTGTGCCGGGACGTTAACGTTGCGACACGGCAGCGGGGCGACGATCGACAGTAATTTCTTTCTTGGCGAGGGCAAAAATCGCTCGGGCGGTATTCGGGTGGTTGATCGAGATCACGTGATTGTCAACAACTACATTGCGGACATCGACGATCGAGCCGACGCAGCGATTTCATTTGCCGCTGGCATCGACGATGGTCCAGCCAACGGCTATCAACCCATTGAAAACGTTTTGGTTTACAACAACACGATTGTTGACGTGGAAGGTGCAGCCGTTATTTTCGACTGGAACTTTGGCAGAACTGATAACGGTGGACTTCAAGACCTGCTCCCCGTCAATGTTTCATTCGTTAACAACTTGATTCGTTCGACGTCGACGGAACTTTTTGAGGGACAAGAAGGTCCTGGTTACACTTGGACCGATAACATTGCCTTCGGTGCGGGGTTGGGGATCTCAGGGCGTTCAGGTTTGCAACAAATAAATCCGGAGATTTCACTGGACGCAAACGGTCTCTGGAGACCGGACGTCGACAGTCCTGCGATTGACGGCGGTACCGAGCTAGGCTTGGTTGTCGCTGACATGGACGGTCAGGCTCGTGTTGGCGCGTACGACATCGGGGCCGATGAAGCTTCGACTGGCCCGATTACGATCGTGCCGCTAAACCAAGAAGATGTCGGGCCGATTTGGAATGTCCCCGACCCTGTCGAACCACCACCAGTAGATGCTCCTGAAGGGACGTTTGTGTTGTTGCAAGCCGAGGGATTTGCTTCGGTTACTGATCCTAATGATGACGGTGACACTTGGACGATCGTCAATGATGCTCAGGCTCACGATGGCCAAGCGATCGAATCGCCGTCTGGTTCACGTACGAATCTCGATGATTCGCCGCATGATGCACTGGCGTTCTTCAACGTCACGTTTGCTGAAGCGGGAACGTACACGGCTTACTATCGAGCGTATGGAACCAGTGGTTCCACTGACTCATTTTTTGCACCAGGCGGTTTTGGTGTTGATCCAACGATTAATGAATCGACTACCGATGAAGGTGTTTTTGCTTGGGAGACTGGCGAAGAGTTCACTGTCACCGCAGCGAACGTCGGCGTCGCACAAGAGTTACGCATCGGCCGGCGAGAGAGGTCTACCCGAATTGACGCGATCGTGTTCCACGAAAACGGCGATCTATCTGACGCAGAGCTAGACGTATTGTTTTCTTTGCCACCAGAGCC
>CAZKTR010000147.1:2554-7811 GCA_964555525.1 uncultured Pirellulaceae bacterium | reverse complement strand
CCGTCTGCACTCAGACGGTTCCAATCGATCTCCGCACCGGCAATCCAAAGTTGAGCAACGGCGCTCAACATGCTCGACCATTCGGCGTTGTCTTCCGATGTATTCGAAAGCGTCGGAATCGAAATTTGATTTTTGGGATCGGTGGCGTGCTGTTTTGAAAGCGTGGCCAAGGTGCGACGAGGACCAAGCTCGATCAAGATGCGATCAGGATCACCGTCTTCTTCACTCCACATTCGCGTAACCGCGTCGGAAAACCGAACAGGCTTCCGTAAGTGCTCGGCCCAATACTGAGGATCTGTCGCTTGCTGATCGCTCATCCAATCACCCGTTACCGTGGACAGGATCGGAATCTTGGGAGCGTTCAACTGGAACTTCGAAACAAATTTAGCAAACGGATCAACGATCACGTTCATCATTGGAGAATGGAACGCATGTGAAGTGTGCAAGTGACGGCAAACGACCTCTTCGGCTTCGAGCTTGGCTTGCAGTTCGGCAACCTGATCATCAGGACCGGCCACCACACATAGGCTCGGACCATTATAAGATCCAATTGCCATGTCACCCCACAACATTGGCTCGACTTCGGTTCCCGGCAAACGCACGCTCATCATGCTTCCGCCCGGTAACGCCTGCATCGCTTGGCCGCGTTCGGCAATTATTTTTAGACCGTCTTCCAACGAGAAAACACCAGCGGTACACGCTGCCGCGAACTCGCCAATCGAGTGGCCCATCAAGGCTGTCGGCTCAACTCCCCAAGCTAACCAAACTTTTGCCAGCGAGTATCCGATCGCAAACAACGCAGGCTGAGTGAATTGAGTGTTTCTCAAAATTTCCGTCGCCGCTTCTTCGCCACCTGCTTCGGGGAACAGTACGTCTCGGAGATCACGCTCAAGCAACGGCAACAATATCTCTGCACAACGATCTAGGTTTTGCTTGAAGATCGGCGAGTGGTCGTACAGGTTTTTGCCCATCCGAACATACTGTGACCCTTGTCCTGGGAACATAAACACGACGTCCCGCGGAGTTGCGGAAGCTTTTCGTTTCATCAGGCGCGGCGGCTTCTTATCGGTCAAAACGTTGACGGCGTCCGTCGTTGAATCCGAAACGATCGCTGCCCGGTAGATGAATTCATCGCGGCCCAGCTGTAAGGTTTGAGCGGCTTCAACTAACGAATCGGGATCGTCTTGGCTACTTTTCAAATGCGTGGCCAAGTTGTCGACGTTGGCTACCAATGCGTCTGCCGTTTTCCCGGAAATCGGTAGGATCGAAACCGGCAATTCGTTTGCTGTTTTATCTTTAACCGAATCACTCGTCTGCGGAGCAGCAACAGGAGCTTCTTCTAGCAAAATATGCGCGTTTGTGCCGCCAACACCAAACGAACTCACACCACCGCGACGAGGGCTTTCGGTTCGAGTCCAAGGTGTCAGCGAATCGCAAACATAGAACGGGCTGTTTTCAATATCCAGTTGTGGGTTTGGATTTTCGTAATGCAACGTCGCTGGAATCTGCTCATCATGCAACGCCATCGCTACTTTGATCAAACCCGCTACGCCGGCCGCGGCAACCGTGTGGCCAATATTGCCTTTGACACTTCCGATCGCGCAGTATTGTTTCGAATCGGTATCGCTGGTTTCGTCGGTCGTGTTTTCAAACACGCGGCGCAGCGCCGTAACTTCGATTGGATCACCGATCGGCGTTGCAGTTCCATGAGCTTCGACGTAACCAATCGATTTGGGATCGATGTCTGCCATTGCGTGTGCCATCGCAACCGCGTTCGATTGACCGGTGATACTCGGCGCTGAGAAACTTGCTTTCTCGCCGCCGTCGTTATTGATTCCAAAACCTTTGACCACTGCATAGATTCGATCGCCAGCAGCAACCGCGTCTTCGAGGCGACGAACAACCACGACGCCTGCTCCATCGCTGAACAACGTTCCAGCTCCGGCCGCGTCGAAAGGACGGCAGTGACCGTCAGGTGTAAAGATACTACCTGTTTGATGGAGGTGGCCGCTGTTTTGCGGGAATGTCACCGATGCTCCGCCGGCAATCGCCACGTCACAATGACCCGCGTCGAGCGACTTACAGGCTTCAATCAAAGCTACCAACGAAGTCGAACAAGCAGTGTTCACATTGATCGCGGGACCGGTCAAGTTCAACGCGTGGGCAACCCGAGTGGCGATGTAGTCTTTTTCGTTGTACACACCCGCTTGGAACTCGCCCGTTTGCCGGACCAGTTCTGGATTGGTCAGGATGTTTTTGACGAAGTACGACGTTGTATAGGTTCCAGCCCAGACACCAATCGTTTGATCCGATTTATCGGGAATGATCCCTGCGTCTTCCAGTGCAGTCCAAGACAACTCCAACATGATCCGTTGCTGCGGACAAGTTAGCTCTGCATTGCGAGGCGGGGTACGAAAGAATCGAGCGTCGAAGTGATCGGCGTCTTTGATGATTCCGCGTGCGGGCACATAGTTCGGGGCGTTGGTGTCGCGTGGGTCGAGCGTCGAGTCCAATTCTTCTTTGCTGAAGAAAGTGATCGATTCGCGACCGTTGACCAAGTTGTCCCAGTATTGAGTTAAATCTTCAGCTCCAGGCATTCTCGCGGCCATTCCTACGATCGCGTATTGACCTGAGTTTTCGCGATTGGATTTCGAAAATGCCTTCGCTGCTGGCTTTGTTGACGTCCCTGTTGAACGATCCACCATTTTCAAAAACGAAGCGATCGTCGGGTTGTCAAAGAACTCAGCACCGGTCACGTCGATGTCCATCGCTTGTTTGGCCTGTGCAACGACTTTGACCGCACGGATTGAGTTTCCGCCCAGTTCAAAAAAGTTGTCTTGTGTGCCGACTTCATCCAACTGAAGTACGTCACACCAGATCTTTGCCAGTTGCCGTTCTTCGTCTGTCTTTGGCTTAACGAATTCAGTTGTAATGCTCGGTCGCTTTGTCGACGGCGGTGCAAACGATTTCCGATCAAGCTTGCCGCTTGGCGTATAAGGAAACTCGTCGACCACAACGACCAGGTTAGGAACCATGTACTCCGGCAACGTCAAACCAACGTTGGCTCGGATTTTGGACAGGTCGGGGGCGTTATCTTTTTCGGCCAACAAGTATCCGACGATTCGTTTGTCGCCGGGACGATCTTCGCGAACCACTGTCGCGGCTTGCCGCACGCCCGGTTGCATGGCGAGCGCTGCATCAATCTCGCCAAGTTCGATACGATGACCGTTGAACTTGATTTGATTGTCGATGCGACCCATGTGGAAAAACTGCCCGTCGTCGGTCAGCAAGGCGAGGTCGCCGGTGCGATAAACGCGTTGGCCATTGAAGTCGATAAACTTTTCAGCGTTTAAATCATCTCGTTTTAAGTATCCCAACGTCACACCGTCGCCGCCGATCAACATTTCGCCAGGTGCCTCAGGAGGGCAAAGTTCGTTCGATTGGTCGACAATGAAAATCTGTGTATTGATGATCGGGTCACCAATTATAATTCGGCCGTCGTCGTTATTGATTTTGGCAGCAGTCGAGTAGACCGTTGTTTCAGTGGGCCCGTATAAGTTCCACAATTCGCCGCAACGGTCCAGCAAAGGTCGAATCAAATCTCGCGGCAAAGGTTCGCCAGCGGTTGCGAACACCATTGCAGAATCGCCATCGAAATCCGTCTCCAAAATCATTCGCCACATCGCAGGGGTGGCTTGCATGAAGTTGACTTCGTAGGTTTTCATCGCTTTTACAAGCGCAGTTGTGTCTTTGGCAGTGTCGCGATCAACAACTGCTACTGACCCGCCAACGATCAATGGCAAGAACATTTCGGCGACGCTGATGTCAAAAGAAAGCGTTGTCGTCGCCAAGATTCGATCACTGGAAGTGAATCCTGGAGTCTCAAGCATTCCCCACAGGAGATTGACTGCGGCTCGATGCTGAACTTGAACGCCTTTCGGTTTTCCGGTGGAGCCCGATGTGTAAATCACATAAGCGATATCGGTAGCGGGTTCGATCTTGACGTCGATAGATTGGTTGCCTGCAGCAGCGACGCTGTCCCAATCTCGATCAACCACGGTCACCGGGATTTCAAATTTGTCGGTGAGATCGCTTTGGTTACGATGAGCAACGACGTGCTTGACTTGTGAATTTTCAACCATGTAGATCAATCGATCCACCGGGTAATCCGGATCAAGCGGGACGTATCCAGCACCGGATTTCATGATTCCGACCAACAACGCGGGCGTGTCAACATCTCGGTTACAACACAATCCCACCAAATCGCCACAGCCGATACCTTGGCTGCGCAGGTAATTGGCGAGTTCGTTGCTGCGCTGGTCCAGTTGGCGGTACGTTTGCGTTTGATCACCACTCAAGACCGCAGTCGCATCGGGAGTACGAATCGCTTGCTGCGAGATCACTTCATGGAGAGCCTTTTGAGGAAAGTCTCGTTGGGTGAGGTCGTTGACTTGATTGTAGATTTTCTGAAGATTCATGTCGTTATGCCTTTTGCTCCATCCATGTTGCAGTAAACACATCGCTGTCGGTAGCTAAGTAATGCACGTCTAACCAGGCGGGAGCGATTTTAAAGTTTGGGTTTGAATCCAATGAAATGATTCGAATGGTGTCTGCAGTACACGATTGGATTGCGACTTGTTTAAATTCGAAAAAGGATTCTGTGATCGGGTACCAGCACTTGTAGAACGCTTCCTTGGCGGAAAACGCCAACGTGAAAGCGACTTGCGGGCTCAAGCCCAGTGATTCAATAACCAAGCGTTCTGGTTCGGTGACGATATCGCTATCCAACATGTCACAGGCCTCTGGCGAAACAACGATCTCCGTATCAATTCCGATTGCAGGGCGGTCTTCGGATTTGGCAACTGCCGCCCAAACCCAACGGTCACTGTGCGAAATTGATCCCACAAAACCATCTGGCCAAATTGGCGAGCGATCTTTGGCGACGCCTACTTCTTCCGCAACATCCCAGCGATTCAACAGCACTGCCGCGCACGACCGACCGGCAGCGAATTCGCGTTGGCGTTTTGTTGCTTTTTGGGGGAGACCCTGAGTGTTGGATTCCTGTTGTCGCCGGCGCAAAATCGTTTGCGTACCCAGCGGAAATACGGAACTAGCCCAACGCGAAGCGGTTTTCACGCGTTCGTCAGCCCAAGTTTTTGAGGTAGTGACCAAGGTTTGCAGGTACAAAAGGAGGATCTGGAATAAATACGTTGTAGAAACGTAGGTTCCAGAAAAGCCCCTGCAAACAAGAAAAATC
>CAZKTR010000147.1:0-2454 GCA_964555525.1 uncultured Pirellulaceae bacterium | reverse complement strand
TAGATCTCGGTTAGCTTCTTGTGGTAATGAGTTTTTGCATCGATGCTAACATCCACGACATGAAGCGAAGCAATCTTATCCGGGTCGTCAGTGAACGCTCGTCGTGACATACCACAAGGGCAGGGAACAGGCGTCACTTCGTCCAGATTCACAACCGAGTACTTTCGAGTTTTTGCGTCTGACATGGATCGCTCCAGAGAGTAATTTGTGCTGGTACCATACTACCATGAGACGTAAGCAAGGCCCAACTTGTGGCACCGTTACTTGGCCAAAGCCCCCTGCGAGCAACTTACATAAAAAAATCGGCGACTAGCGTTGGGTCGCTCACAGAGATTTGAAACAGGCGATTGCTGATAGCGCCCTTGATCCATTATACTGTCAGCCAAAGCAACCCATTGCTGACTAGACGTTTTCATTCTGGAGTAGTCAAGTGAAGTTTTCCGTATCCGCCGTTCAAGCCGCTGTTTTGGCATTTACATGTGTTTTTGCCTCCAGCAACAGCTTTGGCCAAGTTGCGACCGCAGAGCCTGAAACCAAACCACAGGCCCAAGCCGCAGAGTCGACTGGCGGTTGGGTAGCGGATTCCGAAGCACTCAAACGCGTAACGCACGACATTGAGTACATGGCGTCGGATGAAATGGGCGGTCGTAAGCCAGGCACGCCGGGCATAAAACTTTGCGAAGACTACATCGTCGCCGAATTTAAAAAAGCTGGCGTGAAACCACTCGATGACGGCACTTACTTTCAGCCTCTAGAAGTCCCCGGTCCACGAAAACTCGTCAAGACAGACACAGCACTTACTCTCTCAGGCCCTGACAACCAAAAGATCACACTGGAGCTTGGCAGCGACTATCAACAACTGAGTACGGTTCGTAGCAAAACCGACGTCAGCGGCGAATTGGTTTTCGTGGGATACGGCATCACCGCGAAAGAACACAACTACGACGATTTTCAAGGCGTTGATCTAAAAGGCAAAATCGCGGTCTTGATTCGCATGGAGCCACAGCAAGAAGACGTGAACAGTGTTTTTAACGGAGACAAAAACACCGCTCACGCCAGCGGCCGAAACAAGGCGAAACTGGCTCGGGCCAAAGGTGCGGTCGCGGTATTGATCGTGAATGATTCCGTCAATGCTCCTGACGAAGCCTCCGATGAACTCGTCAATGTCGATCGCTTCAGAAGAACAATTTGCCCGATGGCCCACGTACAACGAAGCGTCATAGATGGCATTTTGAAAAAACAACCTTTGATCGCACCCACTGGAGACAAACTTACGTCGCTCAGCAAGGTCGAAAAATTAATCGACTCGAACCTTGAGGCGATTTCGCAACCAATCAAAGGCTGGTCAGCGGCATTGTCGGCCAGCTTTGACAAATCAACGATCGTCACCAACAACATCATTGGTATCGTTGAAGGTGAAGGCCCGTTGGCGAACGAAACCGTTATCGTCGGCGGACACTACGACCATTTGGGGCTCGGCGGCTTCGGATCAAATGCCCCTGGACGCGTCGAAATCCACAACGGCGCCGATGACAATGCAACCGGAACTGCGGCGGTCATCGAACTCGCTCGTCGGTTTGCTCAGGCAGACAAGAAACCTGCTAGACGGATGGTTTTCATTTGCTTTACCGGGGAAGAGATGGGCTTGCTGGGTGCATCTCACTACGTCGAAAACCCACTGTTTGATCTAAAAGACACGATTGCGATGATCAACTTTGACATGATCGGATGGCTCAGGGACGAACAGCTGACCCTTTACAACTGGAACACGTCGCCTCAGCTATCGCCGCTGCTTGACGCTGCCAACAAGGGCGTGGGACTCGGCCTGTACAAACCTGATCGGAGTTTTGGCGGCAGTGATCACCTGCCATTTAACGCACGCCGGATCCCTAACACGTTTATTCACACTGGCACAAACGACGTCTACCATACACCTGAGGATGATTTTGAATTGATCAACTGTAAGGGCGCATTACAAGTTATCGATTACTCAGAAAACTATGTTCGCCAACTGGCAAACATCAAAAATCGACCGAAATTCGGGCAGCCTGTTCCATTTCGACTTGGTGTTCGGCTTGAAGATGGAGACGATCAGGTCGTCGTGATAGGCGTTGTGGAGGGCACTATCGCTGCTAATGCTGGGATTCAAAAAGGTGACGTGATTGCTGAGTTTGCCGATGAAACCGTCACCAAGCGTCGCGAAGTAGCTCGTATGGTCCGCAAGCTCAAAGGCCAGGAAGTAAACGTAAAGCTTTTGCGTGACGAGAAAGAAATCGAGATAAGCGTCAAGCTCGCGGCACCAGAATAATCCAATAAACGCTATGCGAGTGACCGATCAATTCTGCACCTCGGCTGCGTTTGGGGTAGGTTTGGCGGATCGATTCTATTTCACGTAAGTAACGATACGAAAAAAGGCGACTCAACCTAATGAAAGTTGAGTCGCCCAGAATCTAT
>CAZKTR010000146.1:0-7843 GCA_964555525.1 uncultured Pirellulaceae bacterium | reverse complement strand
TTTTGCGAAACCCGCCGTCTTGGTGGGCGTGGATGGGCAGCAAACATTTCTTGTCAAACTCATTTAAACGTAACCTAGGCTTGGATAGATAGAATTGCGTTTAATTTCGTTACACACGCAATTTATTTTGACGATGCCAGCCAATTCTTTTCGGGCATCGCAGCCTGCTCATTTTGGAACGAAACCAGTGGATCAAGAAACTCGAAGTAAAATTATTCTGCACGCCATTCGTCGGTGGTGCCTCTACGCAGCGGCAACACTTCTGTTGGTTTCGTTAGGTAGTATTTGTATGCGACCAAGCGACCCAGCACTCGTGCAAGTAATGAATAATCTTTGGTATCTGGCACCTGTGGCAGTTGCCAGTTTGTTGCTGCTGCCACTGTTGGTGAGAGAAATGCTGATCGATAACAATCGAGTCAAGGGTCCGCTTCGACGCCTTGGAGGAGAAATTCAAAAGCTTCGCGATGGTGAAGCTATTCGTCCATTGCAACTAAGAGAGGGCGATTGTTGGAGAGACTTGGCCGATGATTTCAACGCGTTGGTGGATCAGATTCATAGCGAACGCAATCAAACCGTCGACGATACTCCGCCTAGGATTTTCTCGATCCGACGAGCTGATGGCTAATCGAAAGTCGATTTGCACCGTGGGAAAGTAAACGCTCCTTTAGTACAGTCTTTCCTGAAGAAACTGCATGTTAAAACCACGGACGGACACGCATTTAAATCGGTAATGCAACACACCGAGTCGCATTAGCTTTAAAACTAGTCATTCATCCGCGTCCATCTGTGTTTATCCGTGGTTCTTCCTCGATCAGTTTCTGCCAAAATCAATCGCGAAAAAATGTCAGTCTTTGGCGAAGACGATCGTTCACAGATTAAAGCAGCACCCAGACTGCGATTGCCAGCATGATTGCGGCAATCACGATTGCTACTACATTTTCGATCAATCTGATTCTCCTGAGTTCTTCCGGCGACGATGTGACGAGCTTTACGGTTTGGCCGCCGTGTGAGACTGTTACTTCTGTCCGGCTAACGACCTGAGTTCCATCGGTTGCCGATGGCAGGACGACGGCGTTTTCGTTGGCTTCAATGTCGCCGACTAGAAATTTCGGTGGTAGCAGGCTGTTTTCGTCTTCCCGTTCGAACTGATCAGTACTGGTGACTATCGTTGCTATTTCGGTTTCTGGGCGTCCGAGTGAATCGTGTTCGGGGGCGTCTAACTGCGGCTCTACTGATGGGTTGAGCGCAGGTGTTGAAGCGGGAGTGGCGGGCGAGTCCGATGTTTGAGGCTGAGTTGCTTCCTCGGTAGAAGCCGGTTTTGAACGCGCGCGTCTACCTGATGGTGCAATCGGTGATTCGCCCGAGGGCGTTTCGACAGTTTTTGATTGTGGTTCGGTGGCTTTAGGCGTTGGGGTCTTTGCTTTAGGCGTTTGTTTTGGTTTGGGCGGTGGGTTTCCTCGTAGGCGTCTGCCGGCAGGTAAAATGATCGGAGTGTCTGAAGTGCTCTGGCTATTTGATGGCGGTTTCACTTCAGGCGGCGGCACATTTACGGGTCGCGCGGGCGGCAGTTGTTGAGCGGTTTCTGGTTGATCCGTTTCGTCGAGCTGTAGATTGTTCAGATTCACTCGCTTACGAGTGCGACGAGTTTTAATTTCAATCGGCGCTTCCTCGGTTTCGTCAATTTCAGCGTCCGTTATATCAGAGTCGTCGAACTGGAGGCCGCTTAAGTTAATTCGCTTGCGAGTGCGACGAGTTTTGATTTTAGGAAAGTCGCTCGATTCTTCGGGGGCGTCTGGGGTTTCGGACGCTGGTTTCGGTGACAGGGGCGAGGTGGGTTCTTTCGGCTTACGGGTTAATCGGATCTTCGTGTTGCAATGCGGGCAGATAACGGAAGCCATTTTTGGCACTCGTTCGAATGTGAAATCCTGTTTGCATTTTGTGCAAGCAACAGTTGTGATTTTCGATCTCGACGAAGACATTGGAACCTAAGGCTGCTGGTTTTCGCTGGCGTGCAACGTCCAGCGATTTGAATCGATCTTTACTCGTAGAAAGAGCGGTTCTTAATTATAGCAGGCTCCGACGATTTGTTTGGCCGTTAATTGTCATAACAGAAGTGCCGTGAATTATTACGAACACATAGAATGTTTAATTGCCGTTTCGCATGACGCTTTCACCGTAAAAACTTTTAGCACGGATGACATTAGTAAATCCTTTTTACCGTCGAATTTCGAGCGATTGGGCAATATTTCCAAATAGCTTTAAGAAACCAATCTTTTGAATTCGACTTTCTCTTTCCCAAAGTTAATCAACAAGCCAACTTTCACGCCCGTGGCTTTGAGCTCATTGATCAATTGCGCTTCGTCACTTGAGTTGTATTGTTTGGCGACTTTAAGTTCGACAATTACAGAATCATCTACGAATAAGTCTGCATAGTAGTCGCCGACGATTGTTTTTTTGTAGTGAACCTTAATTTGGTGTTCGGCTGTGCATTTTAAATTACGCGCCAACAGCTCGATTTGCATGGCATTCTTGTAGACCTTCTCGAGGAAACCGTAGCCGAGTTCATTGTGAACTTCGAATGCTGCGCCGATAATTTTTTCGGTGATGTCTTTGTGTAGCATGTTAATTTGTCCAAATTTCGAGTTTTCACTGCAAGGAATTTTTTAAGCCACAGATCTGCACGGATTGACACAGATATTTTGCGCGCGGCATCCGTGAAAATCTGTGTGAATCTGTGGCTTTTAAATTGATTCGCGTTATCGAATCCGTTTGGAAGTTAACGTTCGGTATTGAAGATTCGGTCGCCAGCATCGCCGAGTCCTGGCACGATGAATTTGTTTTCGTTTAGTTTTTCATCGACCACGCAGGTGTAGATTTCCGCCTCGGGAAACTTGGTTTGTACGTGTTGGATTCCTTCGGGCGCGGCGATAATCGACAGCATCATGATTTTTTTAGCGCCCCATGACTTGATTTCGTCCATCGCCATTACGGCCGATCCACCGGTGGCCAGCATTGGATCCAAGATCATTGCAATGTCCACGGGTTGTGCGGGAAGCTTGCTATAATAGTGGACCGGTTGAGCGGTTTCTTCGTCACGGTAAAAGCCCAGATGCCAAACTTCGCTACTGGGAATTAAATCCAGTACCGGGTCGACCATTGAAATGCCAGCTCGCAAAATCGGAATCAAGCCAATCGACTGACTGAGTTGCTTGCCCGTGGTTGGCTGGATTGGAGTTTGGATCGGGATGTCCTCGGTGGCCAGATTTTGGGTCGCGTGGAGGGCTAGGAGCTGAGATAATTGCCGGATCGATTGGCGAAAGCCTGCCGAACTAGTTTCGCGTTTTCGCAAGTTACTTAAGTGGCAGTGAACCAGCGGGTGGTCGAGGGTATTGATTTTACTCATTTGAAAATCGAATTTAACTTGAAGTAGTTTTCTGAACGAATCAATCATAAAACTTATCACAACTTGTTTGAACCCGCGACTGGCAATAAAAAGCCCCGCTTGGGCTGGTTGGGTCGTTGTGTTGTTTTTTTTGGTGCAAGTGGCCGGATGTAAAAATCGGCGAGCTAGTAACGGCGTCGCTCAAGCCGTCGTGGTGGGGGACTCGATGGCGCCTAACTTGCTGGGCGAACATCAAAATAGGGTTTGCAGTGCTTGTGGGTTCAAAATCGTTTCTGAAGTCGTCGATCCTACTAGGCGTTTTGTAGTGTGTCCTAATTGCGGCAGTCGCGTCACGATTGAAGGGGCGTGTTTGACCGACCCTGCGACAGAAGTTGCTTTGAAGGTAGGTCAACTTCCAACGCGTTGGCAAGTGATTGGGTTTCAGCGGCCAGATGACCAGCAGGCTTCGATCAAACGGGTGATTGGTTTGCCGGGAGAGAAGGTTTGGTTTGAAAACGGAAATGTTTTTTTGCAAACCCAAAACGCAGAACCAAAACTACTTAAAAAAGACTGGGCGCAGCAGAAAGCAACTCGAGTGCTTGTGCATGACAATCAGTTTCAGGATCAAGGCTCACGTTGGGTGCCACTCGCACCCGTGAGTCGATTGACCGGTGCTGTGCCGCAGCGGTTTGAAACGGAGGATCGCCGCTGGCTCAGGTATCAGCCAAGACGATGTTACGAACATACGCTTGGGCAATCATGGACGCCGCGAATTGAAGACGCTTATGGTTTCAATCAAGGCGTCAGTCGACAGTTAAACTCGGTCAACGAAGTCTGTGTGGAGTTTGAATTCGATCCTACTGCCAAATCATTTCAAGATAGTCAGTCCGAATTGTTAGTGGCGATTGTCGTCGGCGAACAAACGCATTTGGTGCGGTTTGCTTTCGAAGGTGATTCGGTGGAGGTGCAGTTGTTTGGTCGCGATCAAAAATTGACTGCGGTCACTCGCTGCCAAATTGGTCGACAGCGAGTGGTTTGTGGAGTCTCTAACATCGATCAACAAATTATTGTGGTCGTTGGAGAAAAACAAATTTGTTCGATCGACTTGGCCGAACACGGAAGTGCCGATCCGGTGGAGTTATTGCTGTCTCTTCGGCCTTCGAATCCGGTCGATGTTAAACGTGTGCGTTTGTGGCGTGACGTTTACTATTTTTCGTCGGTTTCTCGTAACGAACTTTTGCAGCGGCAGGCCGGGGTGGCGGGGGCCGAGGGGTATTTTGTGGTCGGCGATAATCTGCCCGTTTCGCAGGATAGTCGATTTTGGCTGCGTCCGAGAGTCGAAGCGACGGATATTTTAGGGGTCGTTGACATAGGCCAATAGGAAGTCCAATGATACAATAGCGGTAGGTAAATTTGCTGAAACAGATCCCCGTCCAGTCGCGCATACTTAAGCCGGTCAAGATGTCTAAATCCAGAAAACGCAGAAACACATTCCCAGAAACGAGTAGCCGCACTGCAGCTGCGGAGTGGAATTACAACGAACAAATTGATGCTGATAGTCCGTCGCCGGGATTGTTTGGGTACTTTCGAGACATCGGGGTTCGCGAGACGATTGAGTCACTGTTGGTGGCTGTATTGTTGGCGCTGATGTTTCGGGCGTTTGAGAGTGAAGCGTTTATTATTCCGACTGGATCGATGGCTCCTTCGTTGACTGGGCAGCACTATGATCTTGAGTGCGAAAACTGTGGGAAGCGATACCACACGGGCACTTCAGCAGAGAATGTAAGCAATAGTCGCGATGATAGCACTCATTGTCCGATCTGCCGGTTCCCGACTCAGCTTTCTAGGAATCATAGTAAAAAGCCAGATCATAGATCCAATAACGGCGATCGGATTTTGGTCAATAAGTTTACGTATGATTTCGCCGATCCCGAGCGTTATGACGTCATCGTTTTCAAGAACCCCCACAACGGAAAACAAAACTACATCAAACGGTTGATCGGTTTGCCTGGTGATAACCTAGCCGTTGAAAATGGTGATATTTACTTGTTCGACCAAACGAACGATGGCTGGGGTAATAAACGGATCGCGAGAAAGCCTTCCTCTGTTGTGAAACACATTCTTCAGGTTGTCGACGATACTCATCACATCGGCCAGTTTTTAGAGGACATTGATTGGCCGTTGCGGTGGCAAGAGTTTGCTGGCGGGAGTGATTGGGAGGTTGGGGATACAGACGGGCACTCGGTTTTCAAAACCATCGGTAGTGGTTCCAGTTGGCTGCGCTATCGGCACTTTCAGCCTTTCAAAACTGAGTGGGCCGCAATTACGACCAACAACAAAATACCAAAGCGAATGGAAGACAAATTGCCGCTTGGTATGCTGATCTCGGACCAGTATGCGTACAATGATTTGCATGTTGTGGATCCCACGAAGTTTAATCCGAATCGTAATCCGGGCTTGCATTGGGTCGGCGATATTGGAATGGAATGCGATTTGGAGATCGACCAGGCCGGCGGCGAGATCGCTTTGGATATCGTTGAAGGCGGCGTGCACTTTATTTGTACGATCGATACGGCCACCGGCGTCGCAAAGCTAAGTACAAAAACAGAGACCGATTCGGTGGTGAAGTTCGTTGACGCCGAATCCAACGTGGTTGCCGAACCGACCGCTCAAACAAGTTTGGGTGCGGGGAGTCATCGATTGATGTTCGTCAATGCTGATGACCAGTTGCATTTGTGGGTGGATGGATCGTTGATTGAATTCGATGCAGCGACGTACAATCGCAACGATGTGCCTATGCCTTACTTTTCTGCAACCGACGCTGGTGATGCAGAGCCGTTGGGAATCGCCAGCAAAGGTGCTTCTTTGAAAGTCGATCGTTTGAAGGTCGTCCGGGATATCTATTACACTTCCACAAAAGACGAAGCCAATATCACCAACGAATCGGGATTGATAGATGGATCGGGAAAGGCTGATCAAGGCGCGATTTACACTTGGCTGCGTTCGCCAGAAATGTGGGGGCAAGCGGATGCAAAAAAATATTTCGGCGCCAAGAAGGGGGGCATGCAACCGATGTTCGAGCTGAGGTATGGCGCGACGGCGGCGCAGGATCAGTTTTTGCCGATGGGCGACAATAGCCCGAATAGCTTGGACGGACGTTTTTGGTACAAGCGGAATTATGTCCAACGAGACATGTTGATCGGCCAAGCGACGTTTGTGTATTGGCCGCATACGGTTAATTCGCCTTTCCCGTTTTGCCCGAACTTCTGGGAAATGGGATTTATTCGTTAATTGGAATAAATGTGTCGTCCATTTCGTTGGGGGATACGTATAGGATTCGACGGCTTGTCATGGATGAAGCTGCTATCTCTCGGTTTAGACCGCAACGAAATCGTTAAACACGGAAGGACAAATCATGGAAATTTTGGCGGCAAACGGATTAGTCAAATCCTATAGTCGGCGCCGCGTCGTCGACGGTGTTTCGTTGGAAGTGCGTGCTGGAGAAATTGTTGGTTTACTGGGGCCCAATGGAGCTGGTAAATCGACGTCCTTTAAAATGATGTGCGGGTTGGTGACTCCTGACCGTGGATCGGTTTTCTTGCAAGGGATTGATGTTACCAGTTGGCCATTGCACCGTCGGAGCCGAGAAGGCGGGATGGCGTATCTGCCGCAGAAGTCGAGCGTGTTTTCAAAGCTGTCGGTGCAAGACAATCTGAAAGGCATGATGCAATTACTGGGGTTTAGCCGTAAGCAGCAAAAAGTGCGGACCGAGGAGTTGCTGGAGCAATTTAAGATCGGCCATATCCGCAAATCCAAAGCCGGTAAACTATCCGGTGGTGAGATGCGACGTTTGGAGATCGCTCGCTGTTTGGTTGCCAATCCAAAGATCATTATGCTAGACGAACCCTTTGCGGGAATCGATCCGGTTACGGTCCAAGGCGTGCAGGTTGTGATTCGCGAGTTGGCCGATGCGGGGATCGCGGTTTTGATTACTGACCATGCGGCGCGAGAGATTTTGCAGATCACTCAGCGGACTTACGTCGTTAGCCAAGGTCGGATCCTGTGTAGCGGAACTGCTGATCAGATCGTGGCCCACCCCGAGGTGCGCCAGAAGTACCTCGGTGATATTGACATGATCCCCAGTGCCGAAGGTGCGACCAGCGGTATCAATCAAGTTGATACCGCCCAAGCGATCGCGGTTGCACAACAGTTGCTTGCGGCTCAGCAGAGCAATCAACCGGCCAGTAAAGGGAAAACGTTTGTTGTGGCAGAGCCACAAGTCCCAGTGCGTTCTAAGGCAGAGCCTAGGAACGAGAGTGATCAGCCAACTCAGAAACCTGTGGCAACTGACCAATCTGGCGACAAAAAAACAAATAACATTCCGCTTCCGCATATGCCGGTCAAGCAAGGCAGACGTGCGAGAAAAGTGGTGGCCCCGTTTAAGAGTACGGATTTGGATTA
>CAZKTR010000145.1:0-7859 GCA_964555525.1 uncultured Pirellulaceae bacterium | reverse complement strand
CCAGCTAGTTGCGTGATGTTGTTTTCGGCTTGAACTTGGATGTTGTCATTGGCAGAAACATCGGTCAGCGTTACCGCGCCATTGCTGGTAACCAAGTTGACAGTCGCACTGGCGCCGACTTCGGTTCCAGTTTGTTGTGTGATATCGCTTGCGGCTTGGACCTGGAGGTCGTTGCCCGCTGACACGTTGCCCAAATTTGCGAAGCCATTTTCGGCTGCAAGGTTTACCGTTGCTCCGGCAACAACATCGCTTCCGGATTGTTGGGCGATATTGTTGAACGCCCGGACTTGAATGTCCGTCGAAGCCGTTACGTCCGCCAAGTTCACCGAACCATTGTTGGAAACGAAGTCGACCGTTGATCCGGCAACGACTTGGGTGGTCGACTGTTGGTTAAGGGTGTTTTCGGCTTGGACTACAATATCGTCGCCCGCTGACACGTTGCCTAAATTTACTGTGCCATTTTCGGCTAAAAGGTTTACCGTCGTTCCGGCGGTAACATCGCTTCCGGATTGTTGGACGATATTGTTAAACGCTTGGACTTGAACGTCGGTGCCAGCTGTTAAGTTTGCTAGGTTCACCGAGCCATTGTTGGCGACGAAGTTCGCCGTTGTCCCAGCGTCGACTTCAGAGCCGAATCGTTGAGTGATGTTGTTCGCCGCTTGAACTTGAACGTCTGCTCCCGCCGAAACATCTGATAGGACTACTGAGCCGGTGGTGGAAGAAAGCTCAATCGTCTGCTGTGACGTTAGCTCAGCGCTGCTGGCCATTGTGATATTCCCCGAAGCAGACAAGTCGACGTTTGCGTTCGGGTTCGATATCAAGTTTCCCGTTTGACCTGTTAAGCTCAAACTGCCGACTACCGAAACATCCAGCGTTGCCGGCGCTGCAACGGCATCTGTTGGGTCGCTGTCAAATACTGTCACGTTGTTGAGCGTCACATCGCCTGTGGCGATCAAATCCAAATCGCGATTGTCGTTGGCAAAATTGCTCAGCTGAAGCGAGTCGAATGTCAAGTTGCTTGAGGACTGAGTAAATTCGACTGCCGTTCCTGCAGTTGATAGACCATTAAAATTGAGATCGGCATTGGCTGCCGAGCCTTGGAAGAATGTCGTGGCGACTTCCAATTGATTGTTGATGCCGCCGTTGACGCTTTCCAATTCGATTAATGGATTGGCGGTGTTGCCGGTAAAACTTCCAGAGGCCACTTGAAAGACAAAGCTGTCTTGCGAGATGCCGTTTACGACGGTGTTTGCCTGAGAAAAATCCAGATCTTGGCCGGCGTCAAAGTCATTGAGCACTAATCCCGTCGTACCTACGGTCGTGAACGTCGCACTTAGTAAAGTTCTTTGCTCCAGTCGTAGATATCCCGGGATAAACTCTGGCGGATGTTTTTTTGCGATCTTTTCGAAAGTTCGGTCAGCCGATTGAGACTTAGTTTTCCAGAAACGCATGATGCCAGCACTTGGAGATTTTTGGGATCGGAACATCGAGATTTCATCTCGTCTTGTAAAAAAGCGGATATTTCCAAGTCTTGATCCGTCGCTGACCGATAACAAATTCATCGCGACAGACAACAGTTGTATCGGTTCTGTGTAGCCGGCAAGCTTTGCCGATTAGGTTGACTTGGCTGCCGGTTTGTTGTCGAAGCGACATACGTTTTGCTAGTTTGCCCTCGAATTCACCATGACTAAACGAAATTTAACGCTCAAAACACACGGTATTCATCGCACTGCGTCCTTGACCGTCGTAGCGATATTGTTGTCAATCGGCAACCAGCACTCGGTCGCTCAAACAAACCTCAATCCGTCAGTCAGCCCCCAGCTAGCAGTTACCAGCGAGCTAGGTGCGGTTCGGCCCAAGTCTGAGACGTTTCGATTGAAAGGGGCGATTGTCAAAACGCCCCCAGCGATCAAAGTGCCTGGGCTACAAGCGGGCTTGTTGACCGAGGTCGCGATCAAAGAAGGCGGACGCGTTACCCAAGGCCAGTTCCTTGCACGGATCGATCCTACCGAGACCCAGCTGAGTTTGGAGCAAAGCAAACTCGACCATCAGCTGGCGGTCATGAATGCCAACAATAATACGGATCGAGATTACTTTCAAAAATTGTTGGTCGTTGCCACGGCCGAAGTCAATCGTTCGATCGCCGCCAACAATCGCGTCAATAACTCCGTGCCCGTGGCAAAGCTAGAAAAGCAACGGCTTGAACAAGAACGAGCCGCTTTGCAGCTCCAGCAAGCAAACCGACAGCTCGAAATCGCGACGTTTCGTACTCGGCTGACACAGAGTGAAATCAAAACCGCCGAAGTAAAGCTCGCCAAAACAAAGATCGTCGCACCGGTTAGTGGTTTGATCGTAAACGTGGTGAAACAGTCTGGCGAGTGGATTCAGCAGAGCGAGACAGTTTGCGAGATTGTTTCTGTCGACCGTTTGCGTGTCGAAGGATTCGCGACTGTTGAACAAGCCGCTCAAATCAAAACGGGAATGCCCGCAAAGGTTGAATTCCAACAGCCGTGGCTCAAATCAAAAAGCGTTTCCGGTACGGTCACGTTTGTCGCCCCGTCGGCCAACCCTTTGAACTTACTGGTCCCGATTTGGGTTGAGATCGAAAATCGCGATCAAGAAATTATCGCGGGTGTTAATGGTGATTTGATCATCCAAACGAACGTTTCGTCCCCGGCCCAAGGTGACCACCAAGGTGGTGGCCAATGAGTTTGGCGTTTCCCGTATTTCGAACCGACCTGCAAGTCGCTCGCCGCGCTGACGGCAATTTTTTGGTGACCGATCCTGTGTCGGGGCAGTACTTTTTATTTAGTGACGTTGAACTGAGTTTGGCGAAGTGGCTTTGCCAAGCGGACACGCTAGAGCAATGGTGTGACGGCTGGAACCTTGAGAATCGTACGCAACAGCTTACACCTGCGGCTGCGGAGAGTTTTTTGGTGCGGTTGATGAACGATCAATTAGTAGCCGTTCCCAGCAACACCGAAGGCGATCGTTTGCAGCAGTTACAAAATCGCCGTGGCGGTCAGCAATGGTCATCGCGTTTGAAAAATCCACTGGCCATCCGCCTGCCCGGAATTGATCCAAGCCCCATTTTAAGATATCTCACACCGCTGCTGGGTTGGCTGTTCCGTCCTGCGATAATGGTTGCCAGTTTGCTGACGCTGTTTTGCTTGGCATTGTGGTTGGTGTTGGGCGGAGTTCAGCGAACGCCAGATTTGCCAGCGATTGAGTGGCTATTGTCGCCAGCAGGGATCGCTGGAATGTTGTTAGTGCTTGTGGGGGTCAAGGTTGTTCACGAACTTGGCCACGCGATTGCCGCCATGGTCTACGGCGCCAATTGCAAGCAGATCGGTGTGATGTTTTTGTTCTTCATGCCGACTTTGTATTGTGATGTGACATCAGCGTGGCGATTGGAGAGCCGGAGTCAGCGAATTGTGATTTCTGCCGCCGGGGTTTATGTGGAACTGATGATCGCCTTACTGGCCGCGATCGGTTGGGCGTTAAGCGGTCCCGGAGTCGTCAGTGCGGTTTTGTTTCAGCTGATGGCTTTGTGTGGTATTAGCACGGTCTTGATCAATGGTAATCCACTGATGCGATACGATGGTTATTACGTCCTGTCGGATTTGCTAAACCGGCCAAATTTGAGTCTTGCGGCCAAGCGTGAACTGCATCGATTTCAAACGCAGTGTTTGTCCAAGAATTGGTTTTCGTTTGACTGGACGCTGATTGCTTATGGAGCGTTGGCGGCGGTTTATCGTTGGCTCGTGTTGGCGGCGATCACGGTTGCGATTATCTGCTTCACGAATGAGAATTCGATTGTGGTCGTGGGTTGGCTGGCGGCGGCGGGATTATTGCTGTGGGTTATGCGTGGTGTGGTTAGGTCTAAACAACTAAACCGACGACAGCTTCCAAGCGATTCGATGGGTGGGCTGCCGAATCTGCTTTCCAAGGCAGTGATGACCGCAGTCGTCGCTGGATTGGTTTGGTTCGTGTGTTGTGTTCCGCTGCCTCGTTGGGTTTACGTGGACGTACAAGTCCAGCCAACAAAAACTCAAACGCTGTTCGCCACTTCCAATGGGTTTGTCGATATGGCAAAGCTGAGCTCCGGTGATGTGAAAACGGATCAAGTGATTTTGGATTTACAGGACCCGGAGCTATCACATCAATGTTCGATTGCCGAAATCGAAGCCAAGCGAGCGATCAGCCAAGTTGAGCAACTGCAGCGGCAAGCCCAGCAGCTTCCAGAGTTAAACGAAACCTTGGCCGCAGTTACCGAGCAGGCGAAGTCAAAAAAAATTCGCTTGGAGCAATTGCGATCTCAGTTGCGGGACTTGGCGTTAGTAAGTTCAATGGACGGGCGAGTCCAATCGTTGTTGGTGCAGCGGAACCCCGGCAGCCTGCAGACGGTGCAGCAAGTCCATATTGGTCAGCCGATTGCACGTGTGATCGATGACTCGCAAAAGCAAGTCCGGTTGTTGGTGGATGAGCAAACGATTGATTTGCTTGAACCGGGGCAAGTGGTTTGCTGTTGTTTTGATCGTTCGCCAAACCGGATACAAAACGGTTCACTTGGCCAAGTTTTAGTTGGAGAGTATGAAGCTTCGCCAGTTGCTCGGGCGGAGACGGTTGCGGACGGCCGCGACGCCGATTCGGCTTCGAAACGGTATTTGGTAGCGGTCGAAACCGCTTCGTTGCCAGCAGAGCTTAGCGTGTTTTCAGGTGGACGGGCTCGTGTTAAGATCTCGCCGATAACGCTGTTGTCTCGTTTAAATCAGCAGCTCCAACATACCTTTCAGTATCGCTAGAATTCATGTCGGCACCTAGTAAGTTACCCGTGGTCAATTGTGAGGGCTGTGGTGCGTGTTGTTTTCACATGGGCTATCCGGCTTACGTGCTACCACGCGAGCCGATGACCGAAGCTGAAATCGAAGCCGACTACGAGCTAAGCCAACGCACGGCAAAGGATAAACGATTCAAACAGGATTTGCTTGACGGGCATCCTGGTGAATCGCATTGGCACCGAATGCCAGACGATTTACGCGCGCAGTGGCAAGAGCACGTCGACGGCTATCAACAGCCCAACTACGACGGCACGGTGGAGAGTCTCGACGGACCATGCATTTGGTTGGATATGGAAACTCGGCACTGCATTCACCATGAGTACCGGCCGAATATTTGTCGTGACTTCAAAGCCGATAGCCCAGGTTGTCACGATTGGCGGAAGCATTACGCGGATCGAATCAAGTGATTTCCAGATGCCACGGCGTTATCATTGTAAACAGTTTTAGGCAGTTAGAAACCGAGTAAAGTGATAAGGAAGTAAGCGATGGCCAAACCACTATTCGTTTTTGCAACCCAAAGAAGTGGGACTAACTTTCTTAGGTATTGTCTCGCGACAGATAAGCGGATTGTGGATCTTAATGAAATTTTTGGATTCAATGTACGGCCTGCTCTTTTTTGGCGTCATCGAAAAAAAGTATTAGCTGAACAACCGGAGATGGTTTTTCCGAGCGATGACAATATGTCAAAGCTGTTTGAGTCATTCATTCTAGAGTTCGTAGAACCATTGGACGTCGAATATGCTCTGATTGATGTAAAATACAATTCTGTACACAACTTGAATCCAGTGTGGCAGTCGCTTTCAGAGGTTCCGTTTTTGCTGAAGCAAATTAAAAAGCATCAATTTCCTGTGGTCCATCTTGTCAGACGCAATGTGCTTGAAACACACGTAAGTAATGTCAGAGCTGAACGGACAGGTCAGTACGTTGCTAATATTGGTGACGATGTAGAGAGCGTGAAGGTCAGGCTCGATTTGTCAAATTTGATTGACGAGTTGTCGCGGCGTTTGTCGGAGATTCAAGTTTTTGAAAATTGGCTCAGCGGACTTGGTCTTAATAACTTGTATTCACTGGACTATGAAGAGATTCTCGGTTTGAATACGGGGGTGGTACCGGGCTGCATTGATGGGATGCTCAACGATTTAGGTGTCAGCGTTGATTGCCTAACGCCACGTACTACGAAACTGGCTAGCTCACTTAACGACATGGTTGAAAATTTTGATTCTGAAGTGAAGCCGTTGTTGCAGGGAGCGGATTTAGGTTATTTGTTGAAAGCCGCGTAGCGTGGCGCTGGGAGAGGCTCATTGTTTGGGCCAAAGCTCCGACGGAGCGTCCGTCGTTTTGCGTGGCTCCGGAGGAGCACCCGTGATTAGCTCAGGGCGGAAGCCCTGAGAGCACGTCCCATCGCCGACCAACGCCCCGGAGGGGTAGGCGTAATCTACCGTTTTGACCTTGGCGAAATTAAAAATACGGATACCCCTCCGGGGCAAGTCCGCCTGCGCATTTCGGTTCTCAGGGCTCCCGCCCTGAGCTATTAACGAAAACCCCGCTGGGGTAAAGCAACCGCGCCATGGACGGAATGATGAGGAGGGAATATTTGAAACGCAGAGGCGCGGAGAACGCAGAGGAAGTGTTTTCAAAAAGAACTCTGCGTCCTCTGCGACTCTGCGTTTCTATCTTGCAAACCCCTGAAGCCCCAATCAGCTACGGCTGGCTACCAAACTTACCCGACTGTTTTGACGGCCGTTGGTTCCCACCTTCTGGCGAAGGTAGCTACAGCCACCTTTTAATAACCCAACACAGGTTGCAACCAACGCTCGCACTCTTTCATCGAGATCCCTTTGAGCTTCGCATAGTGTTCGGCTTGGTCCTTGGTGATCTTATTGATCGCAAAGTAACGAGCTTCAGGATGAGCAAAATACAAACCGCTCACCGCAGCACCGGGCCACATCGCGAACGATTCGGTTAACGAGATTCCCGTTTGAGACTCCGCATTGAGTAGCTCCCACAGGGTTGCCTTTTCGGTATGGTCCGGGCAAGCGGGATAGCCAGCGGCCGGGCGAATGCCACGGTACTTCTCTTTGATCAGCTGTTCGTTGTCTAGGCCCTCGTCGACGCCGAAGCCCCAGTCCTGTCTGGCTCGCTGATGAAGCATTTCTGCAAACGCTTCTGCCAACCGGTCGGCCAGCGCCGAAACCATGATCGCGTTGTAGTCGTCCAGTTCATCGCGGTATTTCTTGGCCAATTCATCGCAGCCATGACCCGTCGTAACCGCAAACGCACCAATAAAATCTGCTCTGCCAGAATCGATCGGAGCAATGTAGTCCGCCAGTGAACGAAAATGTTCGATGCCTTTACGTTGCCATTGTTGACGTAGCATGTGGAATCGAGTGAGCTCGGTTTTGCGAGAATCATCGGTCCACAGCACCACGGAATCGCCGTCGCTGTTGGCCGGATAGAAGCCGTAAATGCCGCGAGCGGTAAGCTTCTTGCCGTCGAAGATCGTTTTCAACATCTCTTGAGCGTCCGCAAACAGTTTGGTCGCTTCTTTGCCAACAACTTCGTCTTTTAAAATCTTCGGGTACTTGCCGTGCAATTCCCAAGAAGCAAAAAACGGTGACCAGTCAATGTATTCGGCCAGTTGTTCCAGCGTGACTTCAATATCGATCGGCGGCAACTCGCCACAACCGTTTCCGTTGTCCGACGTACCGACAACTTTGGTACCGGTAAAGGCGGGCGTGGGAACATCGACGGTTGCCCAGTCGGTTGGGAATCGTTTTTCGTAGGCTTCGGTGTAAGGCACCAACGTCATTTGACGCTCTTGGTAACCCGCGACGAGCTTGGCTTGGAGTTGATCGTTTT
The DNA here is from genome assembly GCA_964555525.1 of uncultured Pirellulaceae bacterium. GTDB lineage: Bacteria > Planctomycetota > Planctomycetia > Pirellulales > Pirellulaceae > Mariniblastus. The sequence goes on along the minus strand of CAZKTR010000145.1, from coordinate 159 downwards.
TGGCAATGAAGGCCGGTTTGTGGTCTTGGTTGATCAGTTGATCGACCACGCCAACGCTCCGTGAAGCGTCCAAAACATGCACCACACCGTGTTCGTATTGAGGCGCAATTTTCACGGCGGTGTGTTTATCGCTAGTGGTCGCTCCACCGATCAGCAGCG
>CAZKTR010000144.1:0-7876 GCA_964555525.1 uncultured Pirellulaceae bacterium | reverse complement strand
AGTTGAGATTTTTGATGACACTTGGCCAGCGCTGATGCGCATCGTAGGCCATCAGGAATCTCTTTTCCGCCTGATCATTGAAAAAAGTTTGATCTGTAATCTCTCCAAAGCATCCGAGCATCGCCCCAGAAGCTTGGCTGGCTCCACCTTTTCGGTCAGAGGGACCAATCACTGCGATCTTTAGATTTGGATCCTTATTAGTTAATTCAAATGCGGTCATCAGACCAAGAATGCCGTTTCCGACAATAGACAAATCGACAGTGGACAAAGCAAGCTTTCCATAAAAAGGGACGAGGGGCAGGACTTGCAAGGCACATTGCTCAAAGCACATTCTCTTGTCAAGTGTTAAACGTTTTTGTCATTTAAAGTTCTCCGCCAACCTAGCGAAGCCGCATACGTTTACTTGCGGATGGGACATCATAGTAATAATAGTGTGTCAATTCTGTTTGATACATCACGTTTGCTACGCATGTGCCCCCTGCACACACAGAAGTGATATTTAGCACACTAAAACAACCCGCACATCACACCCAAGGCACCTAAACCCTCGCTTGCGGCAACATGGATTTGCACAACCAGCTGAATACTTATTTAAAAACTGCTCCACGATGACACCATCTAATCGGTCGTTTCTGCGAACTTAGTTCCCACATTGGAAGCTTGCCAAAGTTCGACATCCAATTACCTATAGTCTCAGCCTCCAGCTCACTCGACCTTGACTTCGATCCAGCTGGAATTCGCGGGGCTATGGTAGAGCGTATGGGTCGCCCGAATGAAATCTTCTCGTTTGGCTTTAAAAATATTGTCGACGTACTTCTGCGGATTACGATCAATTAACGGGAACCAAGTGCTCTGCACATGCACCATGATTCGATGCCCCTTCTTGAAAGTATGACACACATCCTGCAACGGCAAATTGATTTCGGCGATCTCACCCGGCACAAACGGCTCTGGTTTTTCATAGCTGTTGCGGAAGCGCCCACGGATGACTTCGCTGCGAACCATCTGCTGAAACCCACCGAAATTCAAGCCTTCGTCCGATCCGGGAACAAACGGATGATCATCCGGGTAAACATCGATCAACTTCACTACCCAATCGGCCGATGTGCCAGTCGTGGCAACTTTCAAGTGAGCCAACATGTCGCCGGTCAATTTCATCGGCTGCTCAAGCGGTTCGGTCTGGAAGCTCAACACGTCCGGTCGTCCCGTTGCAAAGCGTTGATCGTCAGACATGTAAGGCCGAGGCGTGAAACGGAACGCCAAATCCTGACGAGCTCGGTAAGGGACTGGGTCCGCAGGATCACTGACAAACGACGTCGATTCTTCTCCACCAACTGCCGGCGAAGCCGTGCTTAGTTTTCGGTCGGCGCCAAAGTACAGTTTGACTTGTTTGGCATCGGCTGGCGGCCACTGTTGGTACTTGTTCCACTGTTGCAGACCGCAGTCGTAGATCATCGCCTCAAAATCTGGCTTCTGTCCTTGGCCCTTCAAAAAGTAACGGAAGAAAGGAGCTTCGATGTCGCGTTGGTAAAACTCAGACACACGTTCGCTAAAGGCCAGCTTGCCGACTTTGGCTCTTGGGTGCAGCGACGCCCAATCACCGTGACTCCAAGGCCCCATCACGATCGCATTAAAAGTGTCGGGATTGTTCTTCTCGATGCTTCGATAAATATTCAATGGCCCGTACAAATCTTCGGCGTCAAAAAATCCGCCAACAACCAGCACGTTGGTTTTGATGTTTTTCAGATGAGGCAAAATACTTCGCTGCTGCCAAAACTCATCGTAATTCGGGTGTTCAGCAAGCTGCTTCCAAAAGAAGTCATTACGATGCCAACGCCCCGCTTCGCTCATCGGGCCCAAGCCCATGTAGAACGCCCAAGGGTCCGGCTGCTTGGGCTGAATCGATCGATACCATTGGCGTTTGGTCGGCCCATCGTGCTGAAAACCAAACGTACTGGTCGCTTGAAAATACCCGAGCAAGTAGGCACCGTGATGGTGAAAGTCATCAAAAAAGAAATCCGAAATTGGTGCCTGCGGCGATGACGCTACGAGAGCAGGGTGGTGATCCGGCAGTGCTGCGGCCGAATAAAAACCTGGATACGAGATTCCCCAGATGCCACACTTACCGTTGTTGTTTTCAACGTTCCCCAACAGCCACTCGATCGTGTCGTAAGTGTCTGAGCTTTCGTCGACGAGTTTTGGGTTATCGACGTTGGGACGCATGTTGTCAAAATTGCCCTCGGACATCCATCGCCCACGCACGTCTTGCAACACAAAGATGTAACCCTCACGCTGCATGAAAACCGATGGAGCAATCCGTCTCGCCATCCGATTGTCGTAAGGCTGAGTGCTATAGGGCGTCCGATTGATCATGATCGGATACTTCCGCGATCGATCTTTGGGTTCGTAGATCGTCGTGAATAGTTTCTTGCCATCACGCATCGTTATCTGAACCGAACGTTTAGTATAGGTTCGTGCGATTTCGGTTTGCTGAGCGACCGCTGGATTGGTCGACAGTGAAATCGCAAAAAACAAACAGCAACTAATTCCAAAAACAAATAGCGTTAGATTAGATCGATTCATTTCTTACAACTCTTAATATTCAATATGCAAATGCAGGGCATGCCGCTTAGTCTGACACAGACAATAGCCGAGGAGCACCACATCAAAGACACGTACAATAATCTTCGCTCTGACCGGGCGAAAGTCGAGCTTGCGAGGCAGCTGGATTTTGGGCCAATGAATACGATTTTCTTTGCCAGAAAACGCTTTTGAGTGACATCGAATACCAAGCGATAGAGATTCGGCTTTCTTAACGTCGTAGTGAGCTAGCAAGCCCTGAAAAGCTTGATGTTGCAGAAAAAACAGCAAGCACCGACAAGAAGCCGTAGGCAGTGAATAAGGCTACGAATCCTTAAAGCGGTACCGTACCTCTGGACTCGTAGCCTCATCCACTACAATTTGTGCCGCGCGAATATAAAATGGTCGCTTTTGTCTCACCTCTTCAACGAGAAACCAATGGAACCGAATCCGTCAGGCGAATCACTCCAACTGGTATTCGTCTACGGCACTCTAAAACGAGGTCACCAACGCAACCACGTGCTCGCCGACCAGACTTTTATCGGCCCAGCCACCACGGTGGCCGACTATCGGATGTACGATCTGGGCAGCTATCCCGGGTTGATCGAAGTCGCACCCGGGGCCGGCGATCAGATCCAAGGGGAGATTTATCGGATCGACCCAACGTGTTTACGACAGATCGACCAAATCGAAGCCGTCGATCAAGGGCTCTACGAACGTCGCGAGATACGTTTCGACCCACCTTTGACAACGCTTAGCCTACCCCTAAAACCACTCGATGGCTCGATCGTGGCATACTTCTACCTTAACGATATTGACGGTTACACCAGTTGTGGGGCTTGTTGGTGACCAAAAATTAGGCTCTTGCGCAGGGCTCCCCCCATGAAAAATGGGGCTTTTAATTAGACTGGCGGAGTGTCTTTATACAACGCCACTTAACTTTATCCTGAAATTGAAAGTGTTTGATGAGTATTCGTCGAGCCGTCATCACTGCCGCTGCACCCGATCAAAAATCGCTGCCTTTGCAACGATTGGTAGACCAACACGGGCAATCCAAAACGGCTTTAGAACTAATCATCGAAGAATCTGTCGAAGCCGGCGCTGAAGAAATTTGCGTGATCGTTTGCCCTGGCACTTCAGACTCTTATGCCCGCGCCGCTGGGCAGCACGCCAGTCGATTGACATTTATTGATCAAACGAACCCGCGCGGTTACGGCGACGCGATTTTTCGAGCCAAGGACTTTGTTGGCGACGAACCGTTTTTGCACATGGTTAGCGACCACGTTTTCATTAGCCACAACACTCGCCGCTGTGCTCGCCAAGTTGTCGATCTTGCCAACCAAGAAAACTGTAATGTCTCGTCGGTCCAAGCAACCCGCGAGCATCGACTACCGTTCTTTGGAACCATAGGAGGTCGCCCGGTTAGCAATCGTGACGACCTGTACGAAGTCGAAAAGGTCATCGAAAAGCCGACACCAACCCAAGCCGAACAAGAGTTAATCGTCGGAGGATTGCGGGCTAGTCATTACCTGTGCCTATCGGCAATTCATGTTTTGACCCCTGGAATCATGGACGTGTTGGGCGATCAAATCAAAAACACCACTGCGTCCGTACAACTGACTCCCGCTTTGCACACGATGGCTCAACGCGAACGTTACCTCGCAATCGAAATCAATGGCGCTCGCTTTGACATTGGCGTCAAATACGGTTTGTTGAAAAGCCAATTAGCCCTAGCGCTTTCGGGCGACGACCGCGACGACATCCTCACCGAGGTTTTGGAATTGGTCGCGACATCTCGGAAAGAAGGCTAGCGATGACGACTTCTACGATGACCGACAATCGGTTGGTACAAATCATTTGCTCCGAAGACGATGCAATTCGCAATCTATCTTTGGACGAAATCTGCCAAGATGCACCGCTACAAACACTACTCGATCACTGCGACTCACTGGATTTATTTTGGCGAAACACCGATAACCTGTACCATCGAGTACGCGCGTTGTTCTTTCTGTTTTCGATTCATCGCTTCCACCTGCCTGATCGTTTCGACGAATCTCATTCGGGTAACATTCCGTTTTCAGCTTTTCAGCACTTGCTAGAACGTCGTTTTGTTGAAGCGATCGACGAACTTTTAGGGTGCCAAGAAAACTCCGGCGCCTGTGATGGTTTGTCGAGTGCCTTGGCGAAGTCTTATCACGAACTTGCATTCCAAACACTGGCGGATCAAGTCCGTAAAAGCGTTCGCACCGTACGCGGGAATCAATGGATGTTTCGCACTGGGCACCCGTTTGATCATCCATTGCGATTACGACCTGAACTGCTCAAGAAAGATCCTCAGGACGTTTCCTATCCAATGCTGAAGGAAACCACGGCCGTGCGGATGGACTTTACGCACAGTGCGTGGAGCGACATTTTCTTTTTGGGGATGGACTTCCCTAACGGCGCGAAGGTAATCAACGCATCGGTCAACTTGGGCTTGATGGGACGTGATAAAAAACCTAGCCCGCCGATTGAATGCTTCCTGCGCGTGATCGACCAACCAGTGCTAAAACTCACCAGCACGGACCTGAATGCGTCGGCCGAGATTCATACGATCGCTGAAGTGTTTGACTTCGCCAAAGATTATCTGGGCTTGTTAAAAGCCGCCGTTATCGCTGCGGGCATCGTACCTCCAGGAATGGAAGGCAGCGGTCAAAGCATTGAAAGCCTGCTCCGGCGTTTGGTCGGTCCGGGACTGGGCTTGGAGATCGTTTCCAAAGTTAACAACATTCCCAAAGGCTCTCGACTTGCGGTATCAACCAACTTACTGGGCAGTTTGATATCGGTTTGCATGCGAGCCACTGGACAAGTCAGCGACTTGACCGGCGGCATGAAAGAAACCGATCGGCGCATCATCGCCGCTCGAGCAATTTTGGGCGAATGGATCGGTGGTTCCGGCGGCGGTTGGCAAGACTCCGGCGGTGTTTGGCCGGGGATCAAACTAATTTGCGGAAGTGCAGCCACCGAAACGGACCCCGAGTTTGGCATTAGCCGCGGACGCCTACTACCTACTCACACCGTGTTCACTGAACAAGAGATCTCCCCCAAAACCCGACAAGCCCTTCAAGACTCATTGGTGCTGGTCCATGGCGGGATGGCCCAAAACGTCGGCCCGATCCTTGAGATGGTGACCGAGAAGTATTTGTTGCGTAGCCCAGTCGAATGGGAAGCCCGACAAGAAGCCATTGAGATCCTCGACGAGATCACTCGCGGCTTAGTCGAAGGCGACATCAAAGCGATTGGGGCTGCGACTCATCGAAACTTCTTTGGCCCGCTACAAAAAATCATCCCGTGGTGCACCAATCTGTTCACCAATTCGATGGTCAAACAATGCGAACAGCGTTGGGGCGATCAATTCTGGGGTTTCTGGATGCTCGGCGGTATGGCCGGCGGTGGCATGGGCTTTATCTTTGACCCCAGCGTTAAAGAAGACGCGAAGGTTTGGTTACAAGCTGCCATGATTGAAACCAAAACCAGCATGGAGACTCGTCTGCCGTTCGCGATGACGCCTGTGGTTTATGATTTTGAAATCAATGACCGAGGCACTTGGTGTGACATGCTGGCTGGCGAAAACGCGAAGATGCCAATCGAGTACTACGCGTTGCAAGTCCCCGGATGGCTTAAACAAGAATCCCATGATTTAGCTCCACAGATGCGCCGGGAACTCGAGCAACTCGGTAGTGAATACCGCAACGATACTGAATCACGAACGTTGTCGAAGTTGGTCGAAAGTATTTTGCCTGGCCGCAAAACCACCAAGCACCGTGATATTTCATTGGATGATCTACTAGATCAGTTTGGCTTTGATCGCGAACTGCACGAGCAAATTCAAGCTGACTTGAAGTCGGGTCGATTTGGTTTGTCTCAAAATCGTTTGCCGCTCAATACTTCGCTGGAAGACGTTGAATCCGAACACGTTATTGATTGCCGAAAAGCCAACTCGGACTTGGCCGCAGCCGCCAACGGGCGCGCAGCCATTGCCGCCGGCGAAATTGCAGTGGTCACGCTCGCCGCGGGCGTTGGCAGTCGCTGGACCGAAGGCGCGGGCGTGGTCAAAGGCTTGCATCCCTTTGCTCAAATGAACGGACAGCACCGAAGTTTCCTAGAAGTGCACTTGGCCAAGAGCGCGAAAGTATCACAGCAGTTTTCCGCTGCTGACAAAGCAATACCACACGTGATCACAACCGGCTACATGACTCACCAGCCAATCGAACAGCATTTGGCAGACGTCAACAACTACAACTATCCGGGACAAGTGCTACTGTCGCCGGGTTGCTATGTTGGTCTGCGCTCGATCCCGATGGTTCGCGATTTGCAGTTCGCTTGGCAAGAAGTACCGCAGCAGGTATTGGATCAACAACAACAGAAAGTCAGAGACAGCCTGCGATCGGCGTTGATTCGATGGGCCAAACAAGCTGGCGAAGGCACCGATTACCGTGACAACATGCCGATGCAATGTTTGCACCCGGTCGGCCACTGGTACGAGATTCCGAATATGTTACGAAACGGCGTACTGCTCAAAATGTTGCAGCAACGACCGGAGCTGAAGTACTTGATGTTGCACAACATCGACACGCTGGGAGCCAGCGTCGATCCCGTGCTACTTGGCAAACATATCCAGCAAGATAGTTGTTTGAGTTTTGAAGTGATTGAGCGTCGCTTAGACGATCGAGGAGGCGGATTGGCGTTGGTCAACGGTCGACCGCGTCTCGTCGAAGGCTTGGCCATGCCGCGTGAAAAAGACGAATTCAAACTGACTTACTACAATTCGCTCACAACTTGGATTACGATCGATCGCTTGCTCGACACGATGCAACTGACTCGAGAGGACTTGGTAGATGATGCGAAAGTCGAACAAGCCGTACGAAGGCTGAGCCACAAAATGCCGACTTATATTACGTTGAAAGATGTCAAGAAGCGCTGGGGCAACGGACAAGAGGATGTTTTCCCAGTGGCACAATTTGAAAAGCTATGGGGCGACATGTCGGCGCTGGCGGGCGTTGATTGTCGGTTCTTTGTAATCCCATTGCAGCGAGGCCAACAGCTCAAAGAACAGGCGCAGCTCGACGGATGGCTTCGCGATGGTTCGGCTGCGTTTGTCGAACAACTGTGTCATTGGACGTAGGACGTTTATCGTCGCCTTTCGCTCCGAGGCTGACATTTTTTACGCGGGTGTTTGTAGTATCCTCAGGCCGGAGGCCCGAGGAGGTGGCGACGGTGCTTCCAGCCTTTTTATACCCCACAAGTATTTGTAGAT
>CAZKTR010000143.1:0-7958 GCA_964555525.1 uncultured Pirellulaceae bacterium | reverse complement strand
CACCGATTTAGAGGTCTGCTTTGAACAACGCGCCGATCACCAGCGCTGCAAACAAGCAACCGAAGATGCCGGTTAAAGCGCAGAGGCCAAAAACTGCTATTGCTGATAAGCCACCAACCCAGATCCTCGAATCAAATTTCATGAAAACCAGGAAAAACGCGGCGATACCCAAGAACACCCCTCCAATCAATCCCATAACTCAGTCCTATCTTCTTTAAGTAGTTTGTGTTTTAGTTTAAGAAAACGTCATTCAGTCAGACAAAGAGCCGCGACGAGTGACCTTCCAGTCCAAAAGCACGCAAGCTAGGACTCGTGTGCATCGTTTCCTGATCTTGTATTCGGACAAAAATTCAAACATTGGATTCATCCCGTATTTTGTAGACGCAATCCAGATTATCGCAAAAATAAAGCGAGATCTCAGCCATCACCCGATCACCAATGTCCCAAATTTCAATCAAATGTTACAGGGCTAAAATTCTAAGTACGTTGACTACGGAAGCAGTATTTGATTTTACTATCCATTAGAGCCCAGATTCCCACACAGGTGACTGGGAATAGAATCGAGAAACCAGAAAACACAAGCGAGCAAATACCCGTCAATACGGCCCATTTTTTCCGTGCTGCTAACCCCCAAGCCGAAGCAAACAGACTTAACGCAACCAAAGTATAGGCAGCAATGAAAAACGGGGTTATACGATCAAGTGCAGACTGGTTCAGCTTAGTCCCGTCAAAACTAATCACTAGGAAAGTGACTACTGCTATCCAGAAAAAACCCGATAGTACCAAGCACATCGTTGCGATCCGCAACTTGCGTTTTGTTTTGAAAAGCCTATCTGCCTTGATGTCTATTGCTACCGGGCTTTCGTATGGATTGGTCATTGGCATGTGCCCAGCAAAATAGCGTCCCCGATTACTAAACGGGCGCCAGTGAATCATCCACTCGCAAGCCCTTGCACGACGCGCTTAATCACCGGCCGTTTGATTTCTGCCACTCGTGAAAGCTGGCAGTCTCGTCAAGATAATCCGATCTCGTTCGATCAGACAACAATATTCTATTGAGATAACGCAACTTGGCAAACTCCACAAAAAAAGCCGTATGGTTGGGATGCCGTATATAGATCTCTGTAATATGGTAATTCGAGTCCTTGCACCTCCCTATTTCAAACACGGCAAGGTCACCCATTCCTCACATATGCTGTTCAGCGATATCGAGCCCCATTTTTCGGAGCGAAGCCAGCACTTGTTTGTCAGAATTATCAAGCCATTCTTCAGTCGGTGGGCCACTGGAAATCAGAAGCCAAAAGTAAGTCACGATCGCTACCACGAAGGTTGCAATAAAGAGGTGGCGGATGCCAAACTGAATTGTCCGTACTTTCATTCGCATAGATGGCTGTACGAACAAACCAGACCAAGAGTTCGCGCGGAGCATGCTAAGGGATCCGCTGGGTCCGCAACGAATCAACCGCTCGCCTCCTGCGACACATAACGGCATTGATCGCCGAGTCCGACTCTCGCGCATCACATCATTATCAGGCGTCCTGAACAGCGGAGTCGATTTTCTTTTCGAGAAAAACACAGACCTCGTCAAATGACTCCCTAGACGGCAACATAGACGCGGCAATTGTAAATTTAGTGTTGTTGTTTCGATACAAGTATAGAATTCTCTGTCCGCTTATTTCCACGGAAGACAGTTTTACGATCTCGTCATATGGAATCGCAATTTCTTTACTGGACCAACGGGAGAAAGGCAGGAGTATTGCGTCAGAAGTAAATGCCAATCTTTGGTTCGTGATAATTCTGTGGAGCGCACACAAACCAGCAGCTACAACAAATCCGAAGGAGAGAATGCACAGCGTCCAATAGAAGATTGTCGCACCGGTCGGTCCTAACTGAATGATTCCATTAATTACAAGGCCTTGTTCGTTTCTAAGAGCCTTGTCTCCAAGGACCACCCCACAGCCTATAAAGAAACTGCCGCACAACAGGATCATCATCCATCCGGGGCGGTAAACGTATTCGCGTTCAACATCGGCAGACAATACGACATCGTCGAAGGCATAAGGATTTGTCATCTTTAGCAGCTAATCTTTCTCATCGCGAAACAGCCCTTCTGCATACTCACGCACTTCGTCAGAAACGGAAGTAGAAAACTCAGTTTTCCCAGGCCGCAGGAAGTCCACCATTAAGTTAACACGTACTTCCGCCGAATCGTTCCAAGCTTCGTGTTCTATCGTGTCGTCAAAAATCAGGCATTTCCCTTCATGCCATTTACGTGTTTCAGCAGCCACTCGAAAACGGCAGCCCTCCGGCACAACCAGACCAAGGTGAAGCCGGTACTCGTTCGCCGCCCAACCGGCATGAGGAGCAATATGTGAGCCAGCTGCCATCTTAGAGAACCCCGCCAAGCCGATTCCGTCAAGCAGTCCGAGAATCTCAGACGTTCGCGGGCATTGTTTTAAGCCACTTGGTATTTGGTGGCCACCAGCGACCAAACCAAAAACACTCCAACCAGCCCCATGCATGCTTCGCTGAACCCACGGATCGAATGCTTCTGCGGGTAATGCAAGGTATTCATCTCGGATAATCTCCCAGTTTGCTTCCAAGCATCGCACAATCCCAAAATCAGCCGGGTTCAAAAACATGAGGTCTTCCAAATATTATAGATCATTGAACTAGCAAATAGCCGTTGCGATAACGGCCACCGAAACTACCGCGCTGCAGCTGATTTCCAGACTGTACCCTTGTCGAGACAAGCATGTGATGACGATGAATCACTCTTTCAGTTCAGGATCGTAACGATAGCTAACGGGATCGGAAATTGCAATTCTCCCATCTCTGGCAACCGTCCAAATTTCCAACCGCGTATCACCGCGAATCACGATTTCAAAATCATTATCGGGTGTTAACGTGTCGATGGTGACCACACCATCCGGATTGCATTTAATCGCAAGATAGCTCAACTCCGAACCCTCACGTTTATCTGATTGCCACCGAATTTTAAACGGGTCGTTCCCGTGGGAAGCGTTATCCAGAGGCTCCAGAATCGTTGCCTTACCAGGTGGATCAACGAGATTAGACTTCGTCCCGCTGGCTATTTCAAAAATCGACAGATCGGTCGGTTTACTTGGACAGACATCCCATCGCCATGTGCCGACGGCCAGTACCCCGTAATCCGTTTCGCCTCGCTTCATGATGACAATCGTGGGACTCCCAATGACCTGTGACCTAGAAACAATGGGATTCAACTGTTCTTCAACATCACCCGTCTTCGTTGTTTCGATCATGGCGATTACTAGTTCGGATGTTCCATACAACAGAACGTCGGAGAATTGAATCGTATCGTTCATTTTTTGTTCACGTTTGACCCATTCCATGTCAATCGTATCCCCTGTGAATCGTTGAGGCGATTGCAGATGCCAATGATTGTCGAGTTCTTCAAAGTCGAAGTTGAGCCAAGCGGTCGCGGCCGCCGTCGCTCGATCCACCGCTTGCTTCCGCTCGGCAGCACCTAACTCAGCCAATGGGCCAAGCTTCGCGTCTGAACGGCGAGAAAGAACTGCTGAAACGGCTTTGTCCGCAAGCGCCGAGTTTAAAGCCGGCTGAACCTGCCAAATTCGACTCCAGCCTTTGAAATCTGTGCAAGCAGACGTCGCATCAGGTGTCTTTAATCGAGTCGAGATAATGTCGCGGAATGTCCCGTCACCCATTAGTTCTCTACATAGCCCGCCACTCCAATTCGAAATGACGAACTCCGGCAGCCTCCCCAAATCTTTCGCTGATTTCCATCGAGCTTCGAAATCCCATCGGTAGATGTGCTCGATTCGAGATCGCACACCAAGTTCTTTCATTAGCTGAAGCAATTCTGAATGCAAACCCCATTCAGGATCGCCAAAGTGTGCTGGATCAGAAGCAACAAACCAAAAAACGATGTCCGCTTTCTCAAGCGTCGCGCCGACCGCTGGTAGCGTTGCAAGTTGTTCTTGGCTCCCCGTCGACTCAACTCGCTTCAGTAACGCTCCGATGGTTGTTGGCTGTTCCTCGCGAGTGCTCTCCAGCCATGCTAAATGTTCCTTCAACGGTGAGTAGCCAACCCGAACCGAGATCGGCTGTTGCGCTGCGTTTAGAATCATGGTTCGTGGCAGTGAGTACGCGCCGAACTGTTCTGCCAAGTCCGGTCTATCGCCGGCATTGACTTTCAAACATACAAATTCGTTCGCCAGTGCGATCATCTCCGGCTTTGAATGAACCTCTTTCTCAAGTACGCGACACCAACCGCAAGAGTCCCCCGTAAAGTAAATAAGGACGCGACGATCTTCTTCTTTAGCACGCGAAAACACAGCGTCAAGATCGTCCGTGAATTGGATTGACTCTACTGAGGGCTGGCCAATCGGTTCCTCATACTTGCCGGCCAAAAAGTAAACGAATGCAATGATCGCCGCACAGACAGTCAATGCAATTATCAGCCACAACTTAGTAGACAAGATTGTTTTACCCTTGTTAAATAAATCCATGATAGATTCAGTCGGCTCACGTGCACTGACTTGCTGGCCAGCCATTAATTGTTTGTTGGCCGCAAAGCATCAACGATGAGTTGAAGATCGGCAAAAGGGAATTGACTATTTGATTGCCGGTAGTGTTTTAGTAATCGCCGACGAATCAATTCAGGCATTTGATCCGGAGTTGTTGCAAAGTTAATCAGCCATTGCCTACCACCGCAACCATAAAAATCACCTGGGGCAATTACTGACATCATATCCAAGATGTCCGCCGCTATATCGGTGTAAGATCCGACAAGCTGTTCGAAATTTTCAAGGCATTCATCACCCGTTATATAAACGTGATCACCAACCCAACTGCCGACAAGTTTGTGATCAGCGATTCCAGTGTAATATTCGACATTGTCTAGCAACAGGAAACTGAATGCTCGCGAACCGAAGTTGGTACCGATAGCGTATTGCTTGATGTCAAAACCAGCTGGGTCAATCTGAAACAGCTCACGCTTCGTTTGATTGACGTAGTAGAAGTAGGTTCCCACATGAACTCCAAACTGGATAGTCATCCGTGACCACCGAGCCGAAACAGTCAATCACCACTTCAAAACCACGCGCAGGGTCCGACGTCGCGTGCACCACATTATTATCCCGTGTTTTTAGACGATCGTGCAACACAACGAACAATGTTGTCAAACGTTCCGTCTGTTTGTTCAAGTTCGTGCTGCCGTGTCAGCGAGAGTCCGAATTCCTCCGAGATCTCAATAACGTAATACATTGTATCAGCAAGGTTGGCCTGAAGGAAATTGTCTTCTGGACGAACCTGTCCGGCCACGACCCCGAATTGTTCCGCTGTTAGGCTTAGCATTCGAGAGACAATTGTTCGTGAAATCTCGGAGCTGGCGTAGTATTGGTCGTAAAATTCATCAAATGAGAGATTAGGACGGCGTTTCATTTTTGATTCGGTTCGTATGCCGTCGAAATCCTCGCGCCACATGGCCCACCAGACAAATGGTATGAATAGGATGGCGAACAATACAAACCACCACATCATTTTAAATCTCCCCAAAGCGTGACCGAGCAGGATAATGCCAAAGTTAATTTATCAAATCCAATAGTGGTTCAAAGCGGTTTTCGATCTCGACATGCAGGAGTCGCGACCGGCCAAACGTAAAGGCTTTGGTCAGCTTCGCGTGCATCACATCGTGATCCTATTGCCATTTCCAAGCGGCTTGTTTCGATCCAAATAGTGAATTATCCCTGCCGTCTTCGGTTATATCGGCAATCATAACTCCTTCAAAGGCAATCAGTTGCAAAAGCTAGAACCGTCGGGCCCAATTTGGATGAAATGGATGCTGATCGCTGCAGGTGTGTACAACCTCGCGTTTGGACTTTTCGCGATCTTTTTTCCGCTGTCGATCTTTCAACTGATTGAAATGACACCGCCAAAGTATCCAGAACTTTGGCAGTGCATTGGTATGATTGTTGGCGTTTATGGCGTTGGTTACCTTATCGCAGCTTTCGATCCCGTGCGTCACTGGCCAATCGTTTTAGTCGGATTTTTAGGTAAATTATTTGGGCCAATTGGAATGGCCTGGGCGGTCAGTAAAGGAACGTTGCCGCTGACTTTTGGATTAGCAAACGTAACTAACGATCTTATTTGGCTGATTCCATTTGCGATCGTCCTAGTGCACGCTCGGCGACGCCAGCAGAAAAACTAAGTTGAGATATGAGTGATCACCAGCTAGTTACTCGACCCAAATATCGTCGACCGTACCATCTGAATTCACAATTACACCAATTCCAGTGTAGCCGATGTAGTCAGCGCAATAATGCAAGGTGCCCGAACCGTCCGATGATAGGTGTTTTTCGTGGGGCTCACCAATTTTCGAAATCAGTTCATCGACAGTCATCCCAGGTTTCGCGGATTCAATTACGTGAGATTCCGAAACCGGTGTTGGTAGCAACAGCCGGAGTATGAAAAGAGAGGCAACAGCGATAACCACCCATGCACCAATACCTATTCGGATATTGGGCGCAATTTTTCGCAAACATCCATAGACCAATGAAGGAATCGCGATCAGAACAATCAGCCCAGCGAGCATGGCAATCAGCGGGATCCATTCCATGCCGGGCATCATTTGTGCAATCAGGGTCATTCTTTAAACCAGATAACGTTGGGGCCGCGGCGAACGACTAAACATTGAAACCCGCGCGGCCCGCGGATTGATGTGCAACCCATTATCATTCCTCGATTACCGTCGATTCCTTTCGGCACAGAGCCGTGCTACGATTTCCCAGCATTGTTCCGAAGTACGCAGCAACAGGAAGTATTGTAAACATCATTCCCCAAAACCAGATGGGATAAGGTAGTTGGATCATATTGCAAACCACCATTGAAAACAGAAACAGTCCAATCCCATAACCATGCCAGACATTCTTTTTGCTTCCTAGTCGCGTTGCAACAAAGGTGCATACAAACATTGTGGTTCCGTAACCGACGCCGCCCAGCAGCGCGAGAACCCATGACGGGTACGACTCGACTTGGTTTAAGATTTCTTCTAGCGAACCCGAAAAATCGTCTGGCCAAGGATGTAATACTGAGCTTACCGCCTCAACGGCCACGACTAGAATAAAGGCAATAACGACACTGAGGATTATCGCAAAAGTACTTCTGATCAACGAATCCTCCATTTTTAAAGTGTGTTGTTGCCGACACCGCCTAGTGAATTCGCGTTTTTAGGTTGCCGCCCAATAGACTGCCACAATTTCGTCACCATCGAAATACACAAGATAACACGCACCCAGTGCATTTATGTAAAAGCATGCGGTGCCATTTATCTCAGGTAGTTCACGAATGTCAATCGCTTCTGGCCTTGTTGGAAGCCGTTCGAACACGAAACCGCCCCCCTCCATCTCGTCAATCATCTCTGTATTGGAGTTGAACGTGTAGTCCGGCGTTCCAAGCAGTTCGGTAACATCCGATCTGCTTCGCAAACTGGAGAGTTTTTCTTCGAACTGCGCACTTGCATGCCATATGCGGTTAAGAAGCACGAATCCGACAATCGATGCCAGCGAAATAGCGATGAGCAGTCGTAGGAATAATGGTCGGGACATGGCTAAAGCTAATTCTTGTTACAGATCGCGACGCTGTTTCCAAGCGGGATTAACGTCCGCGATGACTCAGTTACAGCAAATAAACAAAACATTAAAACCGACGTGAAATGCAAATTAGGCCCAACACATTGCTATGCGGCGATTCAATATGGTGTAACTGGCCCGCCAATGATTTCGGCTAAATAATCAACGGCGCGCTTAAATTCCGAACCAACCCCTTCGTAACCGAGTTCGAATGCATGGACCGGTAGCCAAATTACGCCTTGCCGATTACCGTCGATTGCAAACTCGGCAAGCTTGTTGTCTGGTGCTGTCATTTTCACCTTGTCGCCGGTACCGGGATTCGTGATC
>CAZKTR010000142.1:0-8003 GCA_964555525.1 uncultured Pirellulaceae bacterium | reverse complement strand
CGATAGGGTTTGGCATACTTATTACTGGTCGGCCCATTGTCAGACGCGAAGATCACGATGGTGTTGTCGGCGATACCGGCATCCTTTAAAGCCTTCATCATTTCACCAACGCCCCAATCGAGTTCTTGCATCACATCACCTCGTACGCCGTCTTTCGAACTGCCTTTGAAGTCCTTGCCAGCTTTGTAAGGAGTGTGCGGATAGTTGTGAGCGTAATACACAAAGAAGGGTTCTTTTTGAGCCGCGTGTTTTCGAATGATTCCAGTGACCCGATCGGTGTATAGTTTTGTCAATCGATCCAGCGGAGTTTTTTCGAAGACAACTTCTTGGTTGTCAAAGAACTGAGCCGAGTGGCCCGCATTGCTCAACATGCCATAACAAGTGTCAAAGCCCTGCTTGCGAGGCAAAAACTCGGGCTCGGTCCCCAAGTGCCACTTGCCGATCTGATGAGTGGCGTAGCCTTGCTGCTTGAGGTGCTCGGCGATCGTAATTTCATCCGGATGCAGACCAAGGTACCAGTGGGCGGTCCGCTTGGGGTTGATACCCATGTACAGTCCAGACCGCTGAGGGTAGGCGCCGGTTAAAAAGGCAGCACGGGACGGGGAGCAGATCGACGACGCGGTATGGAAATCTGTAAACTGGATTCCATTAGCGGCCAACTGGTCGATGTGAGGCGTTTTTACATTGGTGGCTCCGTAGCAACCGATGTCTGAATAGCCCATGTCATCGGTTAGCATGAAAATGATATTGGGTTTGTCGGTTTTTGATGCCAGCGTTTGAGCTGCCAAAGTCGAGCAAGCAGTTAGCTGGAGCAAGAAAAGAAGGATGGAGACTTTGTTCATGCTGTTTGCCTCCTACTTTCTTTTTTTCTTTGAGGTCCATCGGTCGCTACGGTATTCATTCAAAGTCGATTTCATCTGTTGTACGATGTCAGGTCGCAAGTCGTGTAAGTTTGTCGTTTGAGTGAGGTCGGCTTCAAGATCGTAGAGCTGTCCGGCAGGAGCGTCTTTGCGATACTTACCATTTTCAAAGTCACTGTTTTCGTTGCCGACAAACGACGCTACCACCGGACCACCTGCCCCATGCTTACCAAGCTTGCCGCGGAAACCGCCTGAACCTTGCCTTGGAATGTAGATCCATTTCCCCTTGCGAACCGAAACGTGGCTAGCGTGTCGTGGAACCAATAGGAGCGATTCGCGGACGGGCTGTTGCGGCTCACCAATCAACGCCGGAAGAACGTTCAAACTGTCTGCCAACTGATTGGCGTTCACGGTTTGACCAGTAATTTCAGCAAAGGTGGCCAGCATGTCGATACTGCTGAACATCTGATTCGATACCGTATTGGCTGGCACTTTCCCTGGCCACTTGGCGATAAACGGGACGCGCTGGCCGCCTTCCCAAACACCAAACTTAAAGCCCAGCAAATCTCCGTTCTGACGATGCCCTGCTTTAAAGGCATCTTGCCCACCACGATTGAACATGCCGCCATTGTCACTGGTTACGATCACTAAAGTGTTTTCAGCAAGGCCGTTCTTTTCCAAGCACTCCATCAACCGCCCCACCATCCAATCGAACTCATGGATAAAGTCGCCGTATAGGCCGCACTGGCTGGTGCCTTTGAATTGCGGCGCTGGGGTAAAGGGGTGATGAATATTGGTGGTCGGAAAGTACAAGAAAAACGGTTTGTCTTTATTGCCTTCGATCCAACTAACCGCTTTCTCAGTCAACATCATTCCCGTTTTTTCGTCGTCGTAGAGAGCGTGAGCTTTTTTGGCACCGCCAACTTTATTGTCCACTTTAACACTGGCTTCTGGTGGGAAAGTTTTTGTTGCCGAAAATGGTTTTTCAAAAGTAATCGGGTCGTCGGCTTCGTAGCCGACGATGGTATCGTTTTCGACGTAGACGTAAGGGAAACCACTGTTCACTTTCGGCACGCCGAAATAATAATCAAAACCTAGTTCCAGTGGCCCGGGGCGAAGTGGCTTGTTCCAGTCGGTCTGGCCTTTGCCAAAGCCGAGATGCCATTTTCCAATCGCGGCAGTCGCATAACCATCATTCTTGAGCAGTAGTCCGAGCGTCAGTTTGTTGGTGTCAATCAGTAGAGGCTGAGTATGATCGCACGGCCCCCAAATCCCTTTGCCGCCGTTGCCTCGAAACGGATATTGACCGGTCAGCAGGCCATATCGAGAAGACGTGCAAACCGCCGACGCCGAATGTGCATCGGTGAAACGTCGCCCTTCCAAAGCAAGTTTGTCGATGTTGGGTGTTTGGACTTTTGTCGCGCCGTAACAACTAAGATCGCCGTACCCCAAATCATCTGCAAAGATCAAGATGATGTTCGGTTTCTTGGGATCGTTTTGAGAGGGCTGAGGGTCTTGAGCGATCGCGGATGGGACAAGCAATATTAAGGCGATCAGCGGCAGCAAAGCGGCAACGCCGGTTCGAAGGAGTGGATTCATTAAATGTCTCATTCGATTTAACGCTCTATTTTTTATTGCGACTGGTAGCAATGGAATTTCAGAGTTTACCCTGCCGCCTAGGGAAGGACCTAATAGAACTCTAAGGATTCTTGATGATGGAACTGGAGATTTTATTGCAGTAAATGTAAGTGCCGTATCGCAAACTGTTTAGTTTTTCCGATATTCGGCTCGCAAGTGATACAGCTGCAGAGCCAGCCGAAAAGTTTTGCGGCCCAGCAGCATTCGTAATGCAATCCGACAAAGCCACTCTGCGGGTTTGAGGCACAGGTAGGCGGCGGTCGCAAGCAATGGGCCGCAGAGCATTTTTGCGGCGCGAGGGCCAATACGATCGTAGAAAAATCGAAACACGCGATGACCGTTTGGCGAGATTGCTCGTAGTGTAAGTTCGGCTGCTTTGAAGGTTGCCAGTTGAGCATTGACGACCATCGGTTGACCGGTCGTCGTTGGCAAACTTTCTGATCCAACAATGTGTGGGTAGCCGTTAGCTACAGCGGTGGCAACGTAACATTCTGGTTGTGGTTTGAGAGGTAGTTGGGCGTACTTGGCGAAGGATAGCTCAATCGTTTGTCTCAACGCGGACATAAATACGACAAGCCACGTAACCCAGACCATCAATTGAGCGATCGTGAAACGGCGAGCTGGATTGTGTAGTTTAAAAATCCGAATTGAGACACCAAGGTAAGATAGAAACGCTAGTGGAGTCGATAGAAACAGTATGAGGATTAAAGGCAGGAGTATTACTCCAGAAACACAGGTGATGGTAAGTAAAAGGGTTCCACCAACAATCACTATGCCACGGAGAATCGCGTTGGAGTCAAAAAGATAAATCATAGTTGGCAAAAACCAAATCGAACCATGGACGACAAGTAACCACGCGATTGCTCCAATGAGTAAGCCAATTAAAGTATGTATGCCGCCCATGACCGTGAAGCTGAAGGCTAGTAAATAGTAACCACAAACAATCACCCCAGAAAAAATTCCCAAACGAACCCATGGCTTTGAAAAAGCCCAAGTTTCGTTTCGAATGACCATGCTCAGACTGACCATTGAAAAGAATAGAAACGGGAGAATGGGCCAACCGCATTCGCCTGTTAAGACATGAGCAAGCTTGGCAGGTAGTTCGCCTGATTGCCACTTGTTGCCGGGAGCATCGCGAGGCATCATCATAAGGCAAACAACCGGCACCAAGATTCCATAGACTGCCAGTCCCAAGCGGACATTCAATGATTTCTCAAATGGTACGGGTGCTGGTCCCTTCGGGTCACGTGATGGGATGGTTCCTGTCGCGGCGATCGCTTCGTCAAGACTGGTTGTAGTTCTGATGGCCGGTGGCGGAGCAGTTGATTTGCTCGCTTGAACATCAGTTTTGTCATCTTGGTTGTCGGAACTGCCTGACGCCATGGTTTAGATTTTAGAAGAGGGTTAGTTGCGATTGGGCTTCTAGGGCGAGCAGTGCTTTTTTTCGCTGTAGGCCCCAACGGTAGCCCCCCAAACCACCATCGGATCGCAACACGCGATGACACGGTACGATGATCGCGACTGGGTTCGCACCACATGCCGACGCGACAGCCCGCACGCTTGACTTGCGCCCGATTGAGATCGCGAGTTGCTGGTAGGTCATCGTCGTCCCCACAGGGATCTTGGCAATCGCCGACCACACTAGTTTTTGAAATTCAGTTCCTCGCAGGTTCAACGGTGCTTCCCAGGTTGATGTGGGTTGGTCAAGCAGGCTTTGTAATTGCTGGATCGCCTGAGCGATGGTGGGGCTGTTCTCATTTTGAATCATCGCTGGAAATCGAACTCTTGCTACTGCCAAAAGCTCGCTTTCACTGTCTCCAAGGGCAACCCAGACAACCGCTGCGCCTTGCATTGCCAGCAAGATTTTGTCAGGGATTTCTCCAACTTCGACACTGGCGAAATTAAATTCCGTGATAGGAGTTGCTATTTTGGTCGACTTGTTCACTGGCATTTTGGGCCTTTATTTGGTCCGTCTGACTGGTTTTTGCTTTCGATTGCCGTTGGGCAAAAACAGCCAAGTAAAACTTTTGCTGGCTTATGGGCCGGAAATCCACTACAGTGACAGGGATTCAGTTTCAATAACGGAGGGCAAGATGGCAACGGTTCTGATTGTAGACGACACAGCAGTAGATCGGCAATTGGCCGGAGGTTTGCTCGCGCGTAACCCGAGCATTGAGGTTTGTTATGCCGAAAATGGTAGCGAAGCGCTTGAGGTAATCGATTTTCGATTGCCCGACCTTGTCGTGACCGACTTGCAAATGCCAAAACTGGATGGCCTTGGCTTGGTAACCGAGATTGGAAAAAGTTACCCCGATGTGCCGGTTGTTTTGATGACCGCACACGGCAGTGAAAACGTTGCCGCACAAGCACTTGCCAATGGAGCGGCCAGCTTTGTGCCCAAATCCGATCTAGCAAACAACTTGCTGGAAACCGTAATGCAAATACTATTCGTGGCCGAATCTGATTCGCGCTATCGAAAGCTAGTCGCTTGCACCACCAAGACTGATTTTGAATTTGAGCTCCCCAATGATTTGGAGTTGATTGAGCCACTAATCGATTTAGTTCGACAAGTCGCTGTCAGCCAAGGCTTTGTGCCTCAAAACAACCGAGTACAAATGGCGGTGGCGCTTGAGCAAGCGATGCTGAACGCCATGGTCCGTGGGAATCTAGAATTCAGCCACGATCAGATGCCGATGTTGAAACGCGAGTTGGTTGCCCAGCGAGCTGCTGAAAAACCTTACTCTGATCGGACTGTCTACTTTCGGTCCTTGGTAACTCCCGAAGAGGCCGTGTTTACCCTCCGCGACCAAGGTGCTGGTTTTGATCAGAGCCTAATTCCCAGCGCCCAAGACCCAGACAGCTTTAAAGAAGGAGTTGGCAAAGGCTTGGTGCTGATTCAAGCGTTTATGGATAAAGTCGAATTCAATGAATCGGGAAATGAAATTAAGATGACCAAACGCTGCGGCGCAGGTTAGTGTCCTGTTGCTGTTGTAGCTGGACTCGCCAGAGGCTGTCGCTTTATTAGCCGGTTTTGTCGATAGCCATCGGTTCTTCTGCCATTAAACCGTGGCTATCGCCAAAACGGCTCACATTAATATTTATAATTTGAATAAAGCTAGGGGGCGAAGTCTGGCGGCTCTCGCTACGGCGGTTGAATTACTCAATTTTGCTCGCTGAACCGTTGGTATATTCGTTCTTGCAATCGCTTCGCTTAAACCGACCTTGGTTTCCGCGATTGGGAAGCTAAAATTATGGTGTAGCCACAAGTTTCTTCAGTCAACCATTGACCCCTCGTCCCATGTCACAACCTTATTCGCAACCTTACAGCCCATACCGCTCGGCCCCTCAACAACGTCGTCGTCAGAGTTGGTTTTCGGGAATTAAACTTCGCCTATTGATCGGAGCAGGGATCGCAGTCTTTACGTTAGTGAATTACGCCATGAAGCGCCAGGCGAACCCAATCACCGGTGAGCCTCAACAGGTCGACATGACAGTTAACGAAGAAATCATGCTCGGTTTGCAATCGGCTCCGCAAATGGGGATGCCGTCGAGGAACTATGCTGCCTCGGCTCGTGTTGCCCGCGTTGGTCATGAATTGGTAGCGGCATTGGAAGCCCACTTAGCATCGCAGGGAATTGAACAGCCCTATCAATTTGAATTTCACTTACTGGATAACTCGGGACAAAATCGCGACTCGGTGAACGCCTTTGCGCTTCCAGGCGGGCAAGTGTTTATCACCGAAGCGCTTTATCGTCGATTGCCCTTAGACGCCGATGGCCCACTGGCGGGGGTGTTGGGGCATGAGATCGGTCATGTGCTCGAGCGACATAGTGCCGAGCGGATGACTAGCGGCAGTCTGATGCAAGGATTGGCCCGCGCCGCTGGCGTTGCTGGTGGAAGTCGCGGTTCGCAGCAAGCAGCCGGTATGGTCGCGGGGTTGGTGCATAAAAGCTACGGTCGGCAGCAAGAACTTGAATCCGATGGCTGGGGCGTCAAGATCATGGTTTACGCCGGCTACAACCCAGAAGCACTGTTGACGGTAATGGACGTGTTGGAGCGTGCCTCGCCAGGGTCGAGTGGCCCCGAGTTCATGAGTACTCACCCGCGCCCGGAAAACCGCAGTGACTACATTCGCCAGATCATTGGCGAGTATTTCACAGAAGGGCAGCTCGTTGGGCTACGAGACTAAGTATCATAGGTCTTGGCTGTGGCTTTATCTTAGGGTATATCATTTTTCAAATTAGGTATTCCCTGTGGTAAACTATGCTTTGAGTTTTTCAAATTTTTAAGTGGTCAACCTAGGCTCCACGCTTTGGCAAGCGTAGCTACATCGTCGCCTAGTTATGATGTGTGCGGTGTGCTTCAGGGCGGCGCTGATGCCGCCGTCTTCCGGCTTGTCGTTAAACTCAGGCTGTCATCTCGCCGCCAAAACGCCAGAGCAACCGATCAATTTCATTTGGGCCACGGGTCCATACAAATTCGCATGCGAAAAATAATCACAATCGCTACACGCGAATACAAGGCAATGGTCGCGACCAAGGCGTTCTTGCTGTCCATCATCATGATGCCGGTGATCATGCTGGGCAGTATCGTCGTGATGGGTGTGTTGCAGAGCCAAGCGGAAATTAAGACACGTCGTATCGCCGTTGTCGATCACACGGGTATTTTCTCAGATGCGATTGAGCTTGCCGCGAAGGCTCACAACCAAGACATCGATTCGCAAATCGCCGACGGCCAAGCCCCCGATTTTGCAGCTTCGATGGGTTTGGTTCGTGAACGTTACCAAATCGAAAACGTGGTTGCTTCGGCTGACTCTGAACAACGTTTGAAACAACTGTTAGAACTCTCTGACCGTATCCGTAGCCAACAGTTGTATGCGATTTTGGAGATCCCGGAGGGGAACTTCGTCGAATTGGAAGAATTTAGTTCTAAGGAAATGGATGATGCGGCTGATTTAGATGTCCCGCCAATCGCCGCTCGGTTTTACTCACAGCAATCAAGCTTGGCCGATGCCAAACGCTGGCTCTCGGGCGTGATCAACCAGCAGCTCCGCGACGAACGACTACGTTACGCGGACATCGATCCTGAAGCGGTGGAGATTGCATCACAACCACTGCCGATCAACGGGATGGGCCTGTTCACGCTAACCGAAGCAGGTCAGGCAACCGAGGCAACACTTCAGCAAAACCCGTTGGGCGCGATCTTTGTACCGTTGGGAGTGATGTTGTTGATGTTCGCCGTGATCTTCATGGCGGCTCAACCGATGCTCGAAAGCGTGCTAGAAGAAAAATCTCAACGAATTGCCGAGGTTTTACTGGGAAGCGTTGGTTCGTTCCAATTGATGCTTGGCAAACTGCTGGGGACCGTTTCGGGGTCACTGACCGTCTTTGTGATTTACATTGCTGGCATGTTGGTTTGGTCGTTTTACACCGGCGCGAGTGATCAGATTCCGTTTGAGCTAGCGCCGTGGTTTGTGGTGTTTCAAATCTTAGGCGTGTTGTTTTA
>CAZKTR010000141.1:5113-8010 GCA_964555525.1 uncultured Pirellulaceae bacterium | reverse complement strand
GATTTCTATGTGAAGCGGCATTGTTTGCCGCTGCGGCCATGGAAGAGGCCATCGCAGACGCGGGCCTTACCGACGACCAAGTGCAACATCCCGACACTGGTTTGATCATCGGAACGGGGGCCGGCGCCAGCATCGACGACGTCATGTTTTTATGTGATCGAGTTAGACAACGAGGAGCCTCGAAGGTCGGTGCGTACCACGTGCCTGTCATCATGGGATCTTCTTTGTCTGCCAACCTAGGAAGCATTTTCAAAATACACGGCCATTCGTATTCAATCACTTCCGCCTGTGCGACTTCCGCTCACGCAATCATGCTGGGCTTGGACACCATTCGCTCAGGGCGGCAAAAGCGTGTGTTCGTCGGTGGGGCCGAAGACATCAGCCCGTTTTCAGCAGGCTCATTCGACGGCATGCGGGCTCTTTCGTCCAAGTACAACGACACACCAGCGCTGGCCTCTCGACCACTCGACAAAGGCCGCGACGGCTTCGTGTTCTCTGCCGGAGCGGGGATCTTGGTGCTGGAAGAAATGGAATCGGCGAAAGCTCGAGGAGCAAAAATCCACGGCGTAATCGCCGGAGCGGCCGCCAGCTGCGATGGTGACCAAATGGTGGTCCCGAACGGGGTCGGAGCCGAACAAGCGATCCGAGCTGCGTTGAAAGACGCGGAGGTTCCTGCGGACAAAATCGATTACGTTAACCTTCACGCGACTTCCACCCCCGTCGGCGACGTTTCTGAGTTACAAGCGACGCTGAACGTCTTCGGTCGCTCGGGCATGCCCAAGTTTTCCTCAACCAAATCGATGACCGGCCACTCTTTGGGAGCCGCCGGTGCTCACGAAGCGATTTTTTGCATGCTGATGATGCAGGACCAGTTTTTGGCACCCACCACGAACCTGGACGACCCCGAAGACATGGTTGTCGGCTTGCCGATCGTGGCTCAAACCGAAGCCGCCAAACCATTCTTCGCGCTCAGCAACTCATTTGGCTTCGGTGGCACCAACTGCAGCCTAGTCATCGCAAAAGAACCGTTTTAATCAAAAAGTTCAACTCCCTTTGAATTTTACTGCGAAATTCAAAACACAAATCATCCTCAATAATAGCTCGACGCGCAAGCGAGTGCATCGCAATACCCGTAAAAATGTACTCGCTTGCGCGTCGAGCTTGTATTTGTGCAACTTCAAAACTTACGCGTCGTGCTACCATTTCACCAAGTCTGCCCAACTTGAAAAGCTGATTTGCCCTCACCAAAAACCGACTCCTAAACGTTCTTCAGACAAGTCTACGAATTGATTTTTGGGAATAATCACCCTAAAACGGCAGTCAATTGCTACCATCGATCTAAAATCGCGAACCAATTTCAAAAACTTGGCTCAACACTCTTGAAAAAATGAAAGGGTTTTTGCACAATCCTCCGACAAGAAGTACTCAGAGGGAGAAGTGGCTGAGTGGTCGAAAGCGCCTGATTGCTAATTAGGTGATGGAGTCAAATCCATCCGCAGGTTCGAATCCTGTCTTCTCCGCTCTAACCCCCACGGGTTAGCAATTAAATAGCCTGATTTTGCAATCGCCAAATCAGGCTTTTTTCGTGCGCCGTAGCTGGGCTCGCCAGAGTTCAGGCCTTGCCGAACCACATCCCGAAGTCTGGCGACTCCGGCTACGCAAATCAAAATGCGGAAAAACCCGAATCCACGCTCTGGCGAGCGTAGCTACATTTCGATATCCGCGTTTATCCGCGTCCATCCGTGGTTAAAAACAGCAACCCTCGCAATAAATACGCTCAACGTTTCATCGCCAGTCATCCAACTTCAGCTGCAACATCTGCACATCAATCCAACGGTCAAACTTGCGGCCCACCTCGCGGTACAACCCACCGTCTTCAAACCCCAACTTTCGATGCAAACCAACACTCGCGTCATTGGGCACTGAAATAACACCGATCACCACGTGCACGTTGCCGGCCTCTTGCAACCGCTTCAACAACTCCTCATACAATTCTTTGCCCCAACCATTACCAGTGCACTGGTGGCTCACGTAAACCGCCGACTCAACCGAAGCCCGATACGCGATTCGCTTTCGCCAAAAATCCGCGTACGCATAACCAACAACCTCACCTTCGTCGTCTAGTTTTACGATCCAAGGGAATCCGTTGGCCAACGTTGCTTCAATCCGCCGCAGTATCTCAGCCGCATCGATCAACTCAGTCTCGAACGTGACAATCGTTTGTTCGATGTAGTGATTGTAGATCTTTGCGATCGCACTGGCGTCCTCCGGTACAACGTTCCGAATCATGCTCGCCCCCGACTTAAAACTTCCTGAATCATTGGATCATTCAAACTATCGGCCACATGATTGACGTGCGAAAAATCCCCGTCCACGCTATGAGAGGTCGGCACGGCGATTGTGAACGCTCCTGCCGCCGCAGCCGCTCGACTACCGATCTCGCTATCTTCAAGCACCAACAGCTCAGCCGGCTTGACGCCCAATTGCTCAGCCGCCTTAAGATAAACGTCCGGCGCAGGCTTTCCATTTTGCACATCCTCAGCAGTCAGCAAAAACTCAAACCTCGGCTCAAGATCAAAACATCCAAGCGCTTCAGTCGCGAACTGTCGATGACTACTAGTCGCCACACACTTTGGGATTTTGTTTTGCTCTAAAAAGATCAGCAACGCACTTAAGCCCGGCATCATCTCAATTCTGCCAGGCAACAATTTCGAAAAAATCTGCCTGACTTCAATTAACAGTTCGTCGACCGTTTGAGGCAAATTACAACGCTGCTTCATGATCGCGAGTGCCTCTCGCCCCGTCCGCCCCATCATTTCTAATTTCAATTCACGAGTAAAGCGTTGCCCATGACGCTGCAATAACGTGTCGCCGACTTCATCGTACAAGTCCTCGGT